>JAGOIJ010000015.1 GCA_017995695.1 Candidatus Omnitrophota bacterium
ATTTTCTGTGCCTTCAGGATATGAGCGCTATCTGGATACTGTGCTTTCGCTGCAGGAGCAGATGAACCCCATGGCTCATCTGAAGCGTTTTGAACTGGTCAAGGGTAATGCCCAGAAGACTGTCCCGGCGTATTTCAGGAAACATCCTGAAACTATCGTTTCGCTGGCAATCTTTGATTTCGATATTTTTGCTCCTACCAAGGCTGCATTGCAACAGATCAAGCCTTGTCTTTCGAAGGGCAGCATTCTGGTTTTTGATGAATTATGCGATGAGTATTTTCCCGGAGAAACGTTAGCCTTAAAGCAGGTGTTAGGCCTACGCAATGTCAACATTCAACGATTACCTCAAACGTCTCGGCTTTCCTTTATTGAAATCCTATGAGCATTGACCCACGCCAAATTCGAGAAGACATTCTTACCATCGCGCAAGTAAGCGGGCATGGCCATATCCCCAGCTGTTTTTCCGTTATTGAGATTCTCGTCGCTGTTTACCAAACAATGCGCCATGATCCTGAAAATCCGCATTGGCCTCAACGTGATATTTTCATTCTAAGTAAAGGCCATGCTGCCTTGGCGCATTACTGTGTGTTGGCCCGTTTAGGGTATTTTCCGATTGAGCAGGTTGAGGCATTTGGCGGCTTTATGTCAAATTTTGGCTGTCATGCGGATCGTCTTAAGGTCCCGGGGGTTGAGGTTTCGACGGGTTCTTTGGGCCATGGTATTGGCGTAGCAGTGGGTGAGGCCTTGGCTTTTAAGATTCAAGGTAGCTCGCGCAAGGTCATTGTTCTTATTGGCGACGGAGAAGCGAATGAAGGCACGGTGTGGGAGGCATTAATGGTAGCAGCTGACCGTAAGCTTACTAATCTTACCGTTATCCTTGATCATAATGTTTCTCAGGGGCGCGGATTGCAAATCTATAATCCTGTGGAGAGGCTTGCTTCTTTTGGATGCGCAACGATAGAGGTTGCCGGCCATAGCGTGGAGGCGCTTGAGGATGCCTTACGAAAAGATGTCCAGGGGATAAAGGCTATAGTAGCAAAAACTAAGAAAGGTTTTGGTTGCAAGACGTTAGTTGACCAGCAGCATGCGTGGCATCGGCGCTCGCCGACTGAAGAAGAGCTGTGTAAGCTTAAAAAGGAGATCTGTGAGGAAGAGATTTAAAGAAATCGTCACGGATATCGCAGGCCATGACGAAAAACTAGTTGTGCTTTTAGGCGATATTAGCGTATATCTGTTTAATGATTTTAAAGAACAGTTTCCTGCGCGTTTTTATAATTTAGGGATTTGCGAAAATACGTTAATCAGCGTAGCTGCTGGTTTGTCTGCACAGGGGATGCATCCTATCGTGCACACTATTGCGCCTTTCATCACTGAGAGAAGTTTTGAGCAGATCAAATTGGATTTGTGTTATAACCTTTTTGGCGCCAACATAGTTTCCTGCGGAGCATCCTTTGATTATGCCTGGGATGGTGCTAGCCATCACAGTTACGCGGATTTGGCAATACTACGACTCTTGCCTGGCATGGAGGTGGTGCAGCCGGGGTCAGTGCGGGAGTTGGAGATATTGTTCCCAGCGTTGTATAACAATGGTCATCCAACATACTTCAGGCTTTCCGATCATCCGCATACTCTTGATCTGGGAGATATTACCTTTGGTAAGGCAGTGGTGTTGAAAGATAACCATGCTAAAGTTACGGTGATGACCGCAGGTCCCATCGCCGGGAACGTGGTTGAGGCGTGCAAAGATCTGTCTGTTAATATGGTTTACTTTCACACGATTAAGCCAATCGATACAGAAGTCATCCAGCATTTTAAAAAGACAAAGATTATTGTTGTGCATGACGCTTTTGGTTTGTATGAGGCAATTCATGAGGTGCCGGAGATTAGCGCTTCGTTTCATGGCCTGCCGGATGCGTTCTGCGATTGCTATGGGACGCTCAATGATATTCGCATGAAACTTAAACTTGATGTAAAAGGAATACGTGAAACCATAGTTTCAAATATGCGCTAAGAAGATTTTTGGCGTAGCAGTTGGATGGAAAGGCAAGGTGGGCGATATGTTTTATAAGGGAAAAGTTGCGCTTGTGACTGGTGGCACAGGTTTTGTCGGTTTTCATATCGCGCAGGCACTGTTAAAACGAGGGGCTAAGGTGCGGGTTACAATGCACAAGCGGCCTATCGCGTTGCCCAATCCTAATCTTGAATTAGTTGTCGCTGACCTTTCGCAGCAGGCGGATTGTTTGCACGCCATGGAGGGGGTGCAGTATGTATTTCATGCAGCCGGGGCCGTGGCTTCAGCTGCGGTTAAGAACCCCATGTCAGCGATTACGCAAAATCTTGTGTTAACGTCCCAGGTTTTGCAGGCTGCCTGGTCAGCGCAGGTTGAGCGTTTGCTTTTATTCGGCAGCAGCACGGCGTATCCTGCACTTGAGCATCCGGTGAAAGAAGATGAGATGTGGTCAGGCGATCCGCATCCTTCATACTTTGGTTATGGTTGGATGCGACGCTATTTAGAAAAAATGGGTGAGTTTGTGCACAAGCATTCTAATACCAAAATTGCCATTGTCAGACCAACAGCTATTTATGGCACGCATGACAATTTTGATTTGGCGACGTGCCATGTGATCCCTGCGTTAATTCGCAAGGCCGTTGAACGATTTGATCCGCTTGAGGTGTGGGGCACGGGCAATGAAGAGCGTGATATCCTGCATGTAAGTGATTTGGCGTATGGTTGTTTGTTAATGCTTGAAAAATATGCCACTGCTGATCCCATCAATATCGGCAAAGGTGAAAGTGTTACTATTAAGGAATTGGTGAAGAGCATTCTTAGGGCAGCAGGGTATGAAAAGGCAAACGTTATTTTTGATGCCAACAAGCCCCGAACAATCGATAAGCGCATTGTGGATATCGCCAAGGCTCGCGAGATTCTAGGATTTTCACCCGCTATTTCGCTGGATGAAGGTTTACGCAACACCGTGGAATGGTATAAGGTTTACTCTGCAAAAGATACTCGCTAATGCGCCTTTTGTTTTGCTTATAACTTATAACTTATCACTTATCACTTATAACTTACTACTGAATCATGAATGTTTTCCTGAAGGGCCTCAACGGTTGCGCTATGCGCAAGTACGAAGTAATGCGTTACCGCGCTATTATTCAGCAGGCCGGTCATTGCATTGTTAAGGATCCTGCATTAAGCGATGTTATTCTGTTGTGGACATGTGGTTTCAGGAAGGACGTGCTGGATAATTCATTGGCTGAAATTGCCCGTTATGAAAAAACGTACGCTAAAAGAATTATCGTCGCCGGATGCCTTCCGGATATTGCGCCGGATCTCTTGCGCATTAACTTTCAAGGAAGAGTTATGCCTTGGCGTTGCGATCAGGAACTGCTTAAGGAGTTGTTTGGCGCTGAAGGCCAGGCGTTTTGCGACCAAGGCGTTTTCTGCGAGCCTGCGCTCACGCATGATGTGGCGCAGTACAAGAAAGATCATCCGGATAAAGATGCAACGTTTCCTGATCAATTTATCAAATTGCTGGTTTCTGAAGGATGCAATTATGCGTGCAGTTATTGTTCTGAGCGGCTTGCGTTTCCTGCGTATCGAAGCTTTTTGCCTGAAGCGCTCAAGAGCGCATTGCGCAACCAGTTAGCAGCAACTTCAACGCGGCAGGTCATGCTCTTATCAGATAGTCTGGGCGATTATGGAATTGATATCGGTACGACCTTGCCAGCCCTTCTTGATTCTTTAATGAGCCTCGATGCAAAAATCCAATTTGCCTTGAATAATCTTAATCCCGCAGGATTTATAAAATTCCTTGAGCCAATGCGTGCGTTTGTTAAGCGAGGCGCTATCGTTCATCTTAATATTCCCATTCAGTCTGCTTCTGATAAAATACTTAAGCTCATGCAAAGACCTTATGCGCGCAAGGAGTTAGATGTGATTTTTGAAATGTTGCTTACCATGTCTTTCAAGGCTTTTGATACGCACGTGCTTATTGGTTTTCCCCAGGAAACCGACGATGATTTTAAACAAACTATTGCATTTTTACAGCGTTATAAACCCCGCTATGTCTTGGCAAGCGGCTATATGGAATCGTCATTAATGCCTTCAGCCTCACTTGAACATAAGGTAAGCGAAGAGGTCAAGAAACGCAGGCTTCGCGAGTTTTCTTATGCTATGCAGCAGGCAGGAATTATTTGTAATTGTGATGATGGAGCGTTGGTTTCAGATAGGTTCCGCAGAATGAATGCTTTATTATAATGAGTAACGCTATGAATGACGCTTCGGTTATTACCTTTGAACAGATTGCTAAGCAGTTTGATATTACCATTAATCCAGCGGATGAACAATTTTTCCGCACCCTCATGACGAACGATATGAAGTATCGTGAGGCTAATGATGTTGAAATGGCTGAATATAAGGCACAGGTTCATGAGCGCATGAAAGATCCGCGCAGCGTCCGCACAAAGGACGAGAATCTGGCTGCTTTTGAAAAAGGTTGGCAAGAGAACCTTGATGCGCTGCGGACGCAAGGACCCTCGGCTGAAGTTCTAAAACCGCGCTATTTCAGGCAGAATAAATTCTTGCGTTTCAATAATGGCCTAATTATTAGTGAAAATCTTAATTTAGAATACGATCTTTTTGTTGTTTGTCGCTCTTTGATCTTTAAGCAATTTTTGGGATCGTATCATACCATTTATGAGCTTGGGTGCGGAAGCGGGCAAAACTTGTTTGCGTTGAGCCAGATGTATCCTGAAAAAGAGATTGTTGGCCTTGATTGGGCATCGACGTCTGTTGAGATTGCGATGCATTTGGCCAAAACGCTCAATAGGAAGATTAGCGGTCTTCAGTTTGATATGTTCCACCCGGCTGGGTCGTTGAAATTTAAGCCTCATAGCGCTGTGTTTTCAATCCATGCTTTGGAACAGCTAGGAGGCGATTTTACCGATCTGTTGGAATTTCTTCTGAAGGAACCAGTGGATTTAGTGGTGAATTATGAGCCGATACTTGATTTTTATGATGGGCGCAATGCATTGGATAAGCTTGCGCTTAATTATTCAAGAAAGCGGGGATATTTAAACGGCTATTGGGAGGCGTTGCAACGATTGCGCCAGCAAAATAAAATTGAAATTCTTAAGGCCTGTCGGCCTTTAATCGGCGGCGTTATCCATGAGTCATCGCTGTTGGCGTGGAGGCCGGTTAAATACAGTATTGAGTCGTGAGTATTGAGTATTGAGTAAAGGCAACGAGAACAAAATAATGATAAAAGACGAAGTCTTAAAAAGTTTTAAGAAAACAAATTGTTTAGTGACAGGGGGTACGGGTCTCATTGGTAGGCAAGTGGTTGATGTATTGTGCGCTGCCGATGCAAATGTAACTAGTGTTTCGCTGGACCAACTTCAGTTAAACAGCAAAGCGCGGTATATGTATGGCGATCTGACTGAATTTTCGTTTTGTAAGGATATAACTAAGAATATGGATTTTGTGTTTCATCTTGCGGGGATCAAGGGTTCGCTTGCGGTTTCAAAAACCCATGTGGCCAGTCATTTTGTGCCCACGCTTATGTTTAACGTGAACACCTTAGAAGCGGCGCGGCTTAACAAGGTGCGCAAGCTTGTATTCACCAGCTCTATTGGCGCATACGCGCAAGCAGAAATCTTTAAGGAATCAGATTATCGATTAGAGAGCCAGCCGATGGATATTGCTGGTTGGGCTAAGCGTATGGGAGAGTTACAGATTCACGCTTATTATAAGCAATGGGGGATAGATACTTTTGCGATTGTGCGGCCAAGCAATGTGTATGGGCCGGGCGATAACTTTGATCCCGATAATGCCATGGTTATTCCTTCATTGTTGTGGAGAATCCACCGTAAGGAAAACCCTGTAGTGATCTGGGGTGATGGTAGCGCAATCCGTGATTTTGTATATAGTCGCGATGTTGCTGAGGGCATTATCTTAGCGTTATACCACGGCACAAAAGCGGAATTTGTGAATTTGGGCAGCGGCGGCGGTGTTTCCATCCAAGAGTTAGTGGCAACTCTTGGGCAGTTCCTCGATTTTAACTACGCGTTTGATGTTACCAAGCCCGCAGGATTTCCTAAGAGGCTCATGGATATTTCGCTGGCGCGACAATTAATAGATTATAATCCTACGACTTCATTGCTTGAAGGCCTTAAGGCAACGTGGGAGTGGTTTATTCAACATGAGCATGAATATAGCAAGAGAAAAAATTATTTTAAGGAGGGGCTCGCATGATCGAAGTGGTCAAGACAAAACTCGCCGGAGTTCTGCTCATTAAGCCCTCGGTGTTTTTAGATTTTCGCGGAGAATACGTCGAGACATTTAATAAACAGTTGTACGCGCAACAAGGTGTTGACATATCGTTTGTTGAAGACGATGTCTCGATGTCCAAGAAACATGTTTTACGCGGCATCCATGGTGATGCTGTCACCTGGAAGCTGATTTCCTGCTTATGGGGTGAATTTATCTTAGCGGTAGTCAACTGCGATCCTCACTCAAGTGAGTTTGGCGCATGGGAAACGTTTACGCTCTCGCAGAAGAATAGGCACCAGGTCCTGGTGCCTCCGAAATACGGTAATGGCCATCTTGTGTTGAGCGACTGGGCAATCTTTCATTATAAGCAGTCTGAATATTATGATCCCAAGCGTCAGTTTACTTATGTGTGGAATGACCCACGCTTTAACATTGCCTGGCCGATCGATAAGCCGATTCTCTCAAAACGAGATGAGACAGGCCATTATGTGTGGAGTGAAAAATGATTATTACCCGGACACCTTTTCGCATTTCTTTTTTTGGCGGCGGCACGGATTATCCGATCTGGTATAACGAAAACGGCGGCTCGGTCTTAAGCACCACGATCAACAAATACTGTTATATTAACTGTCGTTATCTGCCGCCCTTTTTTAATTATAAGCATAGGATCCGTTATACGCTGCGCGAAGAAACGCAGACCATTGATGAAATCAAGCATCCTGCCGTGCGAGAGTGCTTACGTTTTCTTAAAATCTCCGATGGCATTGAGATGGTCCACACTAGCGACCTGCCTGCGCAATCAGGCATCGGCTCAAGCTCATCGTTTACGGTCGGCTTCTTGAATGCTTTGTACGCCTTGGTTGGCACGATGATCAGCAAGCGGCAGCTTGCCCTTGATGCGATCCATGTAGAGCAGGCCCTGATTAAGGAAAGTGTTGGCTCTCAGGATCAGGTTGCGGTTGCCTTTGGCGGATTTAACAAGATCGCATTCGGAGGCGAAGAGCATATCTATGTGCAACCGGTGGCCTTGCCGAAGAATAAGCTCGATTATCTTCAGGATAGCCTGATGTTGTATTTCACCGGGTTTTCGCGTAACGCCTCCGAGATTGCCCAGGAGCAGATTAAATTAACCGCGCAAAAAACAGCGGAGCTTAAGCAGTTGCATGCATTAGTTGAAGAAGCTGTTTCTATCCTTAATGCAAAGCAAGACACGCTCAAGGATTTCGGCGCTTTACTACATGAATCATGGATGCTTAAGAAAGAACTATCAAGTTTGATCTCGACCAGCGAGATTGATCAGATATATGAGTCAGCGCGTTCAGCTGGGGCATTAGGAGGCAAGTTGCTAGGGGCAGGAGGCGGAGGTTTTATGTTGTTGTTTGCCCCTCCTGAAGTCCAGCCGCGTATTCGCCAGGCTTTAAAAAAATTGCTCTATGTGCCGTTTCGTTTTGAAACCCTCGGCAGCCAGATAGTCTTTTATAGTGTTCAGGAACCCTTCGTATAAACCTGATGAACCTTCCTGCCCGTAGTGAGCTTTCCAGAATTGATGTTGTGATATTATGCGGCGGTCAAGGCAACCGTTTGAGGTCGAAAGTTTTCGATCGGCCTAAGGTCCTTGCGGATATTAATGGCCAGGCTTTTCTCGATATCTTGATCAAGTTCCTGGCGCAGTCTGGTTTCATTCGTTTTATCCTTTGTCTTGGTTATCGCGGCGATATGATCCGGCATCATGTATCCATGCAGCCATCACATCTTCATTTTGAATTTTCCCAGGAAGACTCACCCCTGGGCACAGCTGGCGCTTTAAAACATGCCCAGCCTTTGATTACGAGCAGCCAGTTTTTAGTTCTAAATGGCGATTCTCTGTGCCGCATTGATTATGGCAAATTTTTTAAATTTCATTACGCCCATGCTGCTTCAACGTCAATGGTGGTGCGGTTTTCATCCGATGCAACGGCATCGGGGTTGGTTGTGCTTGATCATGCTTCAAAAATCATTGCTTTTAAAGAGAAGCTTGATCAACGCCAGTCAGGATTTATCAATGCAGGCATTTATGCAATGGATACGTCAGTTTTCTCGTTAATCCCTGACCATATGCAGTCATCTCTTGAATATGACATTTTCCCTCAACTCGCGCTTAAGGCGATGTATGGATTCCAGACGGAAGAAGAATTGATTGAAATTGGCACTCCTGAAGGGCTTAGCCGTGCCATAAGTGTATTACCGCAAGCACAATCATGAAGCTTATTTTTATTGATCCAATATTAAAAGATGAGAGTGGCCATGAGTTTTCCTATTGCTTGAAGCTTACCAAGGCTTTAGAGGAAAAAGGCTTCGCGTACCAAGTGTTTGGCAATGGCGAAGGCGAAGCGCTTACGAGCAAGATAAAAAATTTTACCCCTTATTTTACTAATGTGGTTAGCCAGGTTTTTAGCGCGCATGCGGCTAATGTGGTGTCTTCTTTATGTTCCGGTATTCGCGCTGCCGGTCGTTTCAATAGGCAGCTTGCGTCATGTTTATTGCCGGCCCCGCATACTCATGATAAAGAAATTATTTTCTTTCATGATCTTTTCATTTTTGAATTCTTTCTTGTCGCGCGTTTCCTGCTATTACATCGTCATGCTTTAGCGGTAAGGCGTCGTACCTTTGTGCTGTTCTTAAATTTTCCCTTCCAGCGTTCATCGATGCTTCTATCATTTTTTCTAAAGCTGATGTATCGCCGAATCCATGCGATGGTGCGCAAAGCTTTTAATCTTCATATTGTGTATTGCGCGTCATTTCCTGTTATCAGCGAAGCGTACGCTCGATTGCTAAAAACCTCGGTTACCGTATTGCCTAATCCGATTTATCCTTTACCGATTGCGCAATCAAGGGCACTTGCGGATCTACAAACAAAAGAAACGGTAACTGTCGCGTATCTTGGCTCGGCTCGTTTTAATAAGGGTTTTGATCTTTTTGTTGATGCCTTAAAGGTGATGCACAGCGCTGGCAGTGTTCATCCGGCAATGCGTTGCATAGTGCAGGTTAACGCGCAGAAACAACTGCATGCTGATTTAACCGTTATGCAGGCTTCAATTGAGAAACTTAAACAATTAGCGCAACGCGTTTCATGGATAGATCTGGTGTTTGGTACGATAAGTATGGATGAGTATTTTTCGCTACTTGCAAAGAGTGATATTGTCGTTATTCCGCACAGGAAAGAAGTGTTTCAGATAGCCACCTCAAATGTGTTTATTGAAACTGTTATTGCAGGAAAGATCCCGCTGGTTAATGCTTCAACCAGTATGGCGTATGATTTGCAGCGTTTTAATTTGCAGGGGCTTATGTTTGAGAGAGAGGACCCTGGCTCGCTTGCTTTAGCAATCCAGCGCGTTGTTCAGAACTGTCATCGCTTCAAACATGAGCTTAAACCGCTTCAACAACAACTGCAGCAAGTACACAGCGTTTCTGCAACCGTAGATACGCTTTTCAGTTTAGCAAATTCTTCCTAACCCTTTCAGATTCAATTCTTTGCTTGACAAATAAATCAATCTATGGTAGATATAAGAAATACCGTAACTATAGTACCTTGCGCGCAGGCAACGGCAAAAAAAACGTATTGGTCTATGCTAAAAAAAGATAACCAAATGGTGCTTGCCCCAGACAAAAACGACAAAATGATCTCTGCAAAAGAGATCGTCTTGACCTACAAATTAACCTACCAAACAGTCAATCATTACACAGATTTTGGGCTTCTTCCCGTTATTATAAAAATAGGCAATGTGCGGTACTATGACCGCGATGTTGTTGAGAATAATTTAAAGCAAATCAAAACCTTGGTAGGGGAGGGGTATTCACTGCGATTGATTCGCAAACGGCTAATTGGAATTTAGCCGATGCTAAACTTGTTGATTGACAATAACTTATGGAAAATATGAATGTCATTATCGACGAGGTAGCTCACGATATACATCAGCCTAATTTCAGTTTGAAGTTAGGCTTTTTATTTTCTAACAGGGATAAAACATGAGTTATTTCAAAGTGTTAGGATTTGAGAAGGAGCCCTTCTCTACGAGCCCAGATCCTGATTTCTTTTTCCTTTCTAAGGAGCACGAAAACGCCCTAACTAATATTCTTATTGAGTTGCGTTTAAAGCGGGGGTTAAGTGTTATCTTAGGTGATGTGGGAACAGGCAAGACGACGCTTTCTCGTAAATTAATTCAAGAATTAAAATCGCGCGAAGATTTTATCTTTAGTATTATTTTGGACCCATCATTCACCAGTGAAGAAATATTCCTTACGTCATTAACTAGAAACTTTGAGATTAGCGCGCCCAATTCTGGGAGCGCGCTTTCCATATTGGATTTACGCGAATCCTTAGAGCGATTCTTATTTCAAAAAGGAGTTAATGAAAACAAAACAGTCACCCTTATTATTGATGAAGCGCAGAAGCTTACTGAAGGTTCGCTTGAAATTTTGCGCGTGCTGTTAAATTATGAAACTAATGAATTCAAGCTCCTGCAGCTGATTATCTTGGGGCAAGTTGAGTTGTACTCGCGCATTATGAATATCGCTAATTTTTTTGACCGCATCAGTTTTAAGTATACGTTAAATCCCTTGGACTATGATGAGACAAAGGAAATGATTGAGTTTCGCATTAGGCAGGCAGGGTACCGGGCGAACATGCATGTCTTTCTTGAGGATGCCTTAAGAGAGATTTACCAATTCAGCCGCGGCTATCCGCGCCAGATTACTATGCTGTGCCATAAGGCGTTAAAGAATCTCGTGCTCAAAAATAAATTTGTTGTTGATGCCGAGATTGTCCATGAAATAATTGATGAAGAAGTCAGACTTGGTTGGCAGAAGAAAAATGATTTGTTGCAGCGGCCGGTTTTCAGGGTTAATTAAATGATGATCTCACGTATGAAGAAAATCATGTTCGCTTTGTTCACCTTTAAATCGTTGCTTGTTTTGATAGTAGCGGTTATTGGTATTGTTATTGGTTTTGGTTTGAGGCAAGCGCGCGTTAAAAGGATCGCTTCGATTAATCAGCCGTCGCATCAAGCTTCCGTAATTTCATCAACGCGCGCTGAAACAAAACGTTCTAGTCGGTCTTTAGTCTTCGCGCAAGACGTGGATGCGTATGTCCAGCAGCCGATGGTGCGGCAGCGTGAACCAAACCATTATATTGAGTCACAGCCGCGCACCGTCAGTTCTTCCGATCCGCGATCAAGCCTTCTGCGGCTAAAAGATTACATGCGCGGGCTTGAAGGGAAAAACGCGCTGTTAAAAGAGAAAACAGATTTACTTAACAATTTGCTTCAATCGAAAGAAAAAGAATTAGCGAGGCTCAATGAGTTCAATACTACCCTTAAAGAAAATCTTGATCAGGCCTTGCTTGCGCAGAATAAATTAAAAAGCGACATTGACGCTTTAAATGTAACCTTAGTGCAAAAGGAATCAGAGATTTCGGTTCTCGGCACTATCCGTACGAGCCTTGAGGCGCAATTAAAGGAGCTTAAAAATGCGCAAGGCTCTGTGCAGCAGGATTTGCAAAGCAAAATCAGTCAGGCTGAGCAGGATAAAGCTGCTTTAGAAACGCAACTGATCAAGATAAAAAGCGAGCTTGCGCTTTCGTCTTCAGCAAACGAAAACCTTAATAAAAATATTGCCGATTTGACGCAGGCGCTACAAAAGAAAGAAGAAGATCGTAAAGGCCTGATTAATGATTTTCAGCAGTGGAAAGATGATAAGACTAAGCTTGAGCTTGAGCTTGAGCGATTAAAAGCCGATAAAGCCTTGTTTGAGAATCAGGTTGCCCAGCTAAAAACGAACATTAATGATCTTACCGCAGAATACGAAAAATCACGCGCGTCAGCGCAGGAGCTTACTACACTGATCTCTAAGAAAGACTTGGAAAAAGAATTAGCAGTCAGTGATGCCAAACATGAAATTATTGCGGCAAGCAGCGATCTGCAGAAGTTGAATAGCGAGAAACAAGCGTTGGTTGCCTCGATAGGGGAAAAAGAAAAGATTATCCAGGACCTGCGCGACCGATTGAAAGATTTTGAAGTGCGTATGCAAGCGATGCAGAAGGATCTGGAAGCCGAACGGGAACGGCAACAGCAGTCAGCGGAACAGTTAGCAAAAGTGCAGGCATTGAATGAATCACTTCAGGCTCGGTTGAAAAATATTTATATCGAATTAGAGATGTTGCGCGCTGAAAAAACAAGTAAAAAGAAGACGTATCAGTTGAAATACAAAAAATTAATCAATAAATACTCGAGATGATGTTTGCGATGGCACAGGAAAAACCTCTTCAGAGTCCGGAAAAAGAACTGCTTAAGCTTATCGAAAAGCCTATGCATAAGGATTCATTGCAGGCAGCGACTATCCGTTATCATGGCCAGAGTTTTTTTTCTTTCGGAGCGTTGAAAGGCAGGTTCGCTTTTTTAAAGAACAAATTCAAAGACCTTAAGTCTGCACACCTGGCGATATTTGATCTTAAAGTTATTAATCGGATACTGTTGGTTGGCATTGCTGTGTTGGTATTGTATTTTATGGTCAGCGCGACATTTTCATTTATGAGATTGAAGAAAGAGGTTAGTTTTACGTTTAAAGCGCATGATGTCAAGGATGTTAAATCGCCGCAAGTAAATTCGTTCCTTAAGGCGGCTTCTTTTTATCTGGAGAAGGCCAGAGCCCGAGATATCTTTAGCATGAGCGAGCGCGCCGCAAGCACCGAGCATACCATGTTTTCTAAGGGGCCTTCGCAAAAGCTCCAGGAGCTGGTTGAGCCATTACGCTTGGTGGGGATTTCTTGGTCGGATGACCCTGATGTCATGGTTGAGGATACCAAGAATCCGCGCACCCTGTTCTTAAAAAAGGGACAGCTGATCGATGGAAAGTTAAAGGTCCAGGCAGTATTTAAAGATAAAGTCATCTTGAGTTATAACGGAGAAGAGATAGAGCTACGATGAAACGAAATGCAATAATTCAAGCAATCATGGTTGTGGCATTAACGTTTAGTTTTTGCACCACGCTTGATGCCGAAGAAAGCCTGTTTCCTGCTAAAGGCGTAGAGGGCACCGAAGAGCTAAGCGCCCGAAACCGGGTGTCGTTAAGTTTGCGTAACATCGACATAACTGAAGCATTGAAATTCTTTGCCATTCGGTCCGGGTTTAATATTATTCCTACCCCTAAGGTTTCAGGAAGGGTTACGTTGAACGTGGAAAACGTTCCGGTGTTGGATTTATTCGACCTGATGCTTCGCTCTAATAATCTGGCGTATGAAAAGCGGGGAGAAATTTATAATGTTATGACTGAGGCTGAATATAAACAACTGTTTGGCCGGAATTTTTCCGATACCCGCGCCGTAAAAGTTTTTCGGCTTAAATATGCTATCCCCGAGCAGGCATTTAATATGCTGGATGCGTTAAAGAGCGATATCGGCAGGCTCTTGGTTGAGGCAGAGTCCGGGGCGATCATGTTTATGGACACCCCTGAAAAAATTCAAGAAGCAACCAAGGCCCTTGAGATGCTTGAGCAAAAAGCTACGATCCGGGTGTTTGATCTAAAATACGCTAAGGCCAAGGATGTTGAAGATCAGCTGAAGGCGCAGATTGATTTAAAGAAGGTAGGCATGGTCCGGGCTGATGAGCGCACTAATCAGATAATTGTGCAGACCCTGCCTGAGCGCATGAGTAATATCGAAGGGCTCATTAAAAGCCTGGATAAGAAAACTAAGGCAGTGATGATCGATGTAAAGATTATCAAGATTAAACTTACCCGAGAGAATGACGAAGGGGTGCAGTGGGAAGGCTTATTTAGTTTGGCGCGGCAGTACGGGTTAACGTATCTAGGTTCGTACCCTTTTAGCAACATGGTTGCGGGAATTACTAATCCGACGTTCACCTCGCGCGAGCAGGTTGCCAGAAATGTTCAAAACGCGATCGGCCAGTATCCTTTTTCCGGAACTACCTCAAGTTTGGATAGCAGCGTTAAGACAACGGCCGGCAAAAATATGCATCTGGGTATGATTTCGGGCAAGCAGGATTTTGATGCTGTGGTTAATTTTCTGCAGACGCTGGGTAAATCAAAGATTATCGCAAGTCCTGCGATTTCTGTGATCAATAATCAGGAGGCCAAGATCCATATCGGTGAGCGCAGGGCGTTTGTTACAACCACGACAACTACCGGCACCACCACAAAGACTGTTTCTGAAGAAGTGACGTATGTTGACGTTGGCGTGCAACTGTCAGTTACCCCCTTGATTAATGAAGATGGGTATATAACGATGAAGGTAAAGCCGGAGATTTCAAGCGTGGTTAATACGCTTACTACTTCAAGCGGCAACGTCGTGCCTATTATCGATCAAAGCACTGCTGAAACAACGGTAATTGCCAAGGATAGATCGACCGTTATCATCGGCGGCCTCGGCAAAGAGGAGAAAGTTGATAGCGGCGAATATTTCCCTGTGCTCGGTAAGATACCAGTGTTGGGATTTCTTTTTAAAAATGAAACTAAGAAATTGGAGCGTATAGAATTGGTGGTTATGTTGACTCCTATTATCGTTGAGGGGGACAGGTTTATAACTCCCGCAAGTATTGAGAAATTCGAGGTAAAGCCGGTGAAACAGTTTGATGTGTTTCGGCCGGAAAGCGCTATGCCTTCTAGTCAGACTCAAGGGGGGCTCGTTTCGGTAACTGAAGCTATGAAGCTCAAAAATGTCAAATCGTATAATGAGGATCAAGAGTTAAAAGTGAAACCATTAGAAAAGGCGGCAAGCGCGAGTATACCATTAGAGAGAGGTGTCCCTGCAAAGGGTTTTAAACCTTACAACTAATATGACAAAAAAAAGAGTGTTGCTGTCGGTTTATGTAGTTATTATGGGCGTGTTGGCTTGTTCTTTTCAGGCCCATGCCCAAGAATATGAAAATCAGGCTGCCGCAGGGCTTGCCTATGAAGACGAGTTAGGCGCGGTCTTGAATAATTTCGATGCGCTTAAGCAAGAGTTGGGCATACTGCGCAGGGAGCATGAGACCCTTAAGCAGGATAGCGATATCAAGATCCGGGAATATCAGGGTATGCTCAAACGCCTTCAGGAAGAAAAAGTAAGTCTTCAGAATCAGTTACAGCAGTTAACTACTTTGATGTTGGAGAAAGATAAGACCATTGCTGAAGGGGCTGTGTATGGTTCAAAGCTTAACCAATTACAGAGCGAACGAGCAGCAATTGATCAGCAGATGCAAAAGCTTGAACTTTCTGTCCAGGAGAAAGATCGCATAATCGCTGAATTAAAACAAAGCAAGGATCAATTAACCTCCGGGTTAAAGGATGTTCAGACGCAGGCTCAGCAAGTGAGCAGCCAGGCCAATGAAGTTAAGATCCAGCTGGAAGCCTTTAAGGCAAAAGAGCTGGGCTGGTCCGGGCGCGTGCAGCAGCTGCTGGAGACCCTGCAAGAAAAAGAGAAGACTATTTCTGATTTACAGCAAATTAAACTTCAGTTGGACAGCCGTATCGCGGATATATCCAACGCTGTTACTGAACGAGAACGCCAAGCCCAGCAATTAAATGCTGCGCTTCAATCAAAAGACGCATCGTTTGCGCAACTATCGCAAGCGAGAGATCAGTTATATTCTCAACTTAAGGATGCGGAGGTAAAGCTTGCGCAGCTTGTTAATGAAAAGACCGCGTTACAAAATCAAATAGACGTTTTTAGAGTTAAAGAACAGTCATGGTCAGAGCGTTCCCGCCAGCTGAATGCGTCGCTGCAGGAAAAAGAAAAGGCGCTTGCGAATAGTAATCAAACGCAGCAACAGTTAGCCGGTCAGCTGAAAGAAAAAGACGCAGCGCTCATGCAACTGCAGGGACAACTTCAGCAATCCTCTGCTGTTTTGCAGGAAAAAGAAAAGAGTCTTAGTGCCCTTACCCAAGCGAGGGAACAAGTCGCCCTTGAGCGCAAGGACCTGGAGTCGAAGCTTGCGTTAGCAACAAGTGAAAGTATGAATCTGAAAAATCAGCTTGAGACGTATAAATCAAGAGAGCAGTCATGGTCAGAGCGTTCCCGCCAGCTGAATGCGTCGCTGCAGGAAAAAGAAAAGGCGCTTGCGAATAGTAATCAGGCGCAGCAGCAATTGGCCGGTCAGCTGAAAGAAAAAGACGCAGCGTTAGCTCAGTTACAAAATCAACTCCAGCAAGTTTCCGCTGCTTTGCAGGATAAGGAAAAGAGTCTTAGCGCCCTTACTCAAGCGAAGGATCAAGTTGCCCTTGAGCGCAAGGATCTGGAGTCCAAACTTGCGCTAGCGACCAATGAAAGCTTAAATCTGAAAAACCAGCTTGAGACGTATAAATCAAAAGAGCAGACATGGCAGCAGCAGCGGCAGCAGGCGCAAGCTGCGTTTGCCGAGAAAGAAAAGATTATTGCCGGCTTGAGGCAAGATCAGCAATCAGCAGGCGATAAACAGAAAGAGTTGGAGGCGAGGGTTGTCCAGCTCCAGAACGAATTTGCCTTGGCGCAGAATAAAGCGCAGCAGTTAGCGATTATTATACAGGAAAAAGATAAGGCACTCGCAGAAACGAAACTTATCCAGGAGCAGGCATTGAGCCAGGTAAAAGAAAAAGATGCGCAGTTGGCAAACTATGCAAATGAAAAAGCACAGCTTGAAAGTCGTCTTAATGCTTTTAAAATTAAAGAGCAATCATGGTCTGACCGTGCGCGGCAGCTTTCGGCAACGTTGCAAGATAAAGAAAAACTTATTACAGAATTGCAGCAAGCTAAGACTTCCCTTGAGCAGCAACATAAAGAAGCGCAGGCAAAGATCAATGTGCTCACCGGACAGTTTCAGCAATCAAAACAGCAATTGCAAGATAAGGATAAAATCATAGCTGAAGCAGGCTTTGCGAAAGAAACTCTTGCTGCGCAAATAAAAGAATTCGAAATGAAGCTTAATCAGCTGCAATCAGAAAAAGCAATTGTTGACAATAACGCGAAGAATGTTACCTCCAGAATAACAGACCTTGAAGCTAGGTTGCAGGCAGCCACGGGAACCCTTGAGCAGTCGCAGCTTGAGAGGAATAAACTCCAGGGTCAACTTGATGATTTGAAAAAACAAGGGCAGGATTGGCAGTTGAAAGTCCAGCAGCTTGCCTCGGTTATTATTGAAAAAGAAAA
The DNA here is from genome assembly GCA_017995695.1 of Candidatus Omnitrophota bacterium. Lineage (GTDB taxonomy): Bacteria > Omnitrophota > Gorgyraeia > Gygaellales > Profunditerraquicolaceae > JAGOIJ01. Next base: position 17,427 of record JAGOIJ010000015.1, read on the forward strand.
GATGGTTGAGCAGTTAACACAGGCAAAGCAGCAGCTTGAAATTCAGGTTAAGAATGTAGAGAGCGCTATTCAGAAATCCCAGACAGATGCGCAATCCCGGATGCAGCTTAAAGATTCCGCCATCCAAGAGCAAGAGAGGCGTTTGCAGGCTATAGAGCAGGAGAAACAGCAACTCGCTAAACAATTGGAAGATCACAAGACTAGGCTTTTGCAAGTGCAATCTGGTTTTCAGAATCGGGTTGCGCAATTAACAACGAGTGCGCAAGAAAAGGATAAGTCTCTTGCGGGGTTGGACAAAGAAAGGCAACAGCTGCTGGCTAAGGTAAGTAACTATGAGCAACAGTTGAGCCAACTTGCGCAAGAGAAAGGCTCTTTGCAGACTTCTCTTGAAGGGATAAGAGGAAATGAGCAGAAACTTGCTTTTGAAGCAAATGGTCTGCGCGCAGATCTTGTTGAGAAAAATAAAATTATCGCTGAACTTGGCGAGATGAAGCAACAGCTTATGTTGCAGGCAAAAGATTCCCAGGCCCAGCTTCAAGCATTGTTAAACGAAAAACAAGCATTAAGCAACGAACTATCGTTGCTTAGTAAGAGCGGCCAGGAAAAAGAGAAAACGGTTACTGATCTTACGCAAAATAATGAGCAAATGAGCAAGCGGCTTAAGGATTTTGAAGGCTGGATAGCTACGTTGCAGCAGGAAAAGAGTGCGATGCAAGCGCAATTGCAACAGGTTACCGCGGCGCTTCAAGAAAAAGAAAAAGTAGCGCAAGATTTAGCGCAGGCTAAAGATCAGGTTTCAGGTAAGACCAAAGAGCTTGAGTTGGCGCTCGCCCAGGCGGTCAATGATAAAGATATGTTAACTAAGCAGGTGCAGCAGCTTTCGATGGCTGTGCAAGAAAAAGACAAGAGCGTAAGCGAGTTACTTTTGGCAAAGC
>JAGOIJ010000157.1 GCA_017995695.1 Candidatus Omnitrophota bacterium
GCATTGACAGTCATACTCCGCTTCGGTATCAAATAAGGGGAGATATCCAGCATTACCATACGATTAGTAATAATCTCAGCGAAAAAGGAATAAGCTTTAGAAATCCTTGCTTTCTTTCTCCTGGAACCGCGGTAATGCTTGAGTTTAGTTTATTAAAAAACACGTTGAGGCCTATCGGAAGGGTGCGGTGGTCTCAGCAACTACCACACTCCCATCAATACCAAATCGGCATTGAATTTATCGAGTTTCAACCCCAGGAAAGAAACTTCCTCGGTGATTTCATCCATCTGCAACTAGGAACCTTGTAAAGGAGTACACACAAATGACCGCAGCAGAACAGACCACGACAACTGAAAAACCAGCAGTAGAAAAACAAACTAATTGCCTAGGCTGTAATAAGCCACTTAAGAAAATAAGACGTTACTATCGTGACGGAAAATATTATTGCACAAAAAAATGTTGGCGCACCTTTTTAAGTAAAGCAAAAGAAGAAAAACAATGAGCAAATATAACTCTTTTTCAGAACGCAGGCTCTATCCAAGAATTGACCAAGCGCTCCCCTTAAAGATTGCCGCAAACGGCTATGACTTAATTACCAGCACCGAAAATATCAGCTGCGTCGGCGCTTATTGTTACGTCAGCAAATACATTCCTCCCTTTACGAAAATTCTCGCAAAGCTAACGCTACCGCTAACCAAGAAAAATAAAATTAACCCTTGCACCATAGAATGTAAGGGAGTGATTGTCAGAACAGATGACGAAGATAAGGGTGGATTTAAAATTGCTATTTTCTTTAATGAGATAAAACAAACGCAAAAACAAAAGATCTCCCAATACCTCAGTCAATTCTTACCGCAACCTACCGCCTGCCTTAAATAGTTTTGCATGGGCGCGATCAGAAATTCTCCTTCAGTTAAACTAATTATCGCATTTATTTTCCAAGACACAAAAATTTTTGAAGCCGCACAACGTATCTTGGTGAAACGTTTTGGGCCTCTTGATTTTGAAAGCGAGCGCATTTCTTTTACCTACACGGACTATTACGAAGCAGAGATGGGTAGTAATTTACAACGAGTTTTTATCAGCTTTAAAAAATTAATCGACCCTTCGCGCATGGCCTCGATTAAGACAGCAACTAACGCCATTGAGCGCAAATTTAGCAGAAACAACAAGCGCGCTATTAATATCGACCCAGGGTATCTGACGCTGGCAAAACTCGTTCTTGCCTCAACAAAAGATTTTGCGCATCGCATTTATCTTAGCCATGGCATATTCGCAGAAACAACGCTTATCTTTAAAGATAAGTCCTTTCGGCCCCTTGAGTGGACGTACCCGGACTTCAAAACTGAACCATACCTGCGCATCTTAGAAAATATCCGACAGCTCTATCATGAACAAATCAGATCTGTATCCATCATATCGTAATGCTTTCCACGCGGGCAGCCTCGCTAAGCGCGCGCGCGCGGCAACAGCCCTGCTTTCCTCCTGCAACATATGCCCTCGGCAATGTAGAGTAAATCGGCTAAGCGATGAACTCGGTTTCTGCAAGACAAAAGCCCAAGCCAAGGTATTCAGTTTTTTACCACACCACGGTGAAGAACCTCCTATATCAGGAAGCCATGGTTCAGGAACAATATTCTTTTCCCATTGCAACATGGCTTGCTCATACTGTCAAAATTATACTTTCAGCCAGGAAGGGGAGGGTAGAGAGGTCAACCCGGATGCATTAGCAAACTGCATGATTGATCTACAGAAAAGAGGATGCCACAATATTAATCTCGTCACCCCCACCCATGTCATGCCTCAAATTCTTAACGCCCTGCTTATTGCGGTTGAGAATGGATTGCGCATTCCGCTTGTTTATAATACTAGTAGCTACGAACTCCCGGAAATGATTGCCCTTCTTGATGGTATTGTTGATATCTTTCTTGCCGACTTACGCTACGGGTCAAACACCTGCGCCCAATATTATTCGCACGCAGACAATTACCCACGCTACAGCCAGCAGGCAGTAAAAAAAATGCACCAGCAAGTAGGAATTGCGAAAATTAATGAAGAGGGTATAATAGAAAGAGGACTCATCATCCGGCATCTGGTGCTGCCAAACAATATTGCCAATACCAAGGAGATCATGACATTTATCGCGCAAGAGATCTCCCCGGATACATTTGTAAGCTTGATGAGCCAATATCTACCAAGTTACAAAGCGCTTGAACAACCAAATCTCGCTCGACGCATTACGCAAGCTGAATATGCCCAGGCGCAGGACGATATGCGCGCCGTTGGCCTGCATAATGGCTGGACGCAAGAAGATACGGGGCTTGCGCGTTTTGCGGGAACCAATATCAAACGCAACATTACTTAGTAATGCATGATCCCTCATAATCTCGGAGAATTGCTTTCCTTTACTGCGCAAACCTATCCTCGCCGAACAGCGATTGTTTTCGGGCAGAAAAAAATTGACTACAAGACACTTGACGAAACCACAAGCCGCATCGCTCGTGGCATCAGAAACTTAGGAATCAAAAAAGGCGACCGCATTGCGCTCCTGCTTGATAATTGCCCTGAATTTGTTATAGGCTATTTTTCCATTCTTAAGGCAGGGGGCGTGGTTGTGCCCATCAACTATATGTTTAAAAAGGAGGAAGCCCGTTTTATCCTTGAAGATTCTCAAGCGAGCGCCTTGATTACGTCACGCATATATGTACCCATGGCTGAAGAACTACGGCTGCGCGTCGACTCCCTGCAGAAAGTCATCACAACGCTTAAGACAAACGAAGAATTACCCAATCTTAATAGTTTAGCTGCCGCAACTTTAGACCCCTCGGAAAAATATGCCACCGTAGACCCATCTGATCTGGGAGTCATTCTTTACACTTCAGGAACCACGGGTCACCCTAAAGGGGCAATGCTTTCGCACTATAACCTCATTTCAAACGCGATTGATTCGGCAAACGCCATCCGAGGAAATCATCGCTATACCTTCATCTGCGTTCTCCCGTTATTTCACTCCTTTGCCGCTACGGTATGCATGAATCTTCCCTTGTATGTTGGCGGCACTATGGTAATCATGAAATCGGTCCGCCCTTTTAAGCGAATTATACGCGCGATCAGGAAAAATAACGTTACGGTATTTGCGGGGATACCATCATTATTTACTATACTTAAAGACATGAAACTGCCAAGGTTCTTTCGGTCGCAGCTCATTACATTATTTAATCCTGTTAAAATTTGTATTTCCGGCGCAGCGGCGCTTCCTGTAGAAACCTTCCAGGGATTTGAAAAGAAATTTCGCATTCCTCTTTTAGAAGGATACGGCCTTACTGAAGCAACCCCCGTAGTAACGCTAAACCCCTTAAAAGGAAAACGAAAACCAGGCTCTATAGGTCAAGTGCTTTCAAAAAACATTAGCGTGCGTATTGTCGATAGCAACGGTAACAACATCTCATGCGGTGAAGTAGGGGAGCTACTCGTTAAGGGGCCCAACGTCATGCAAGGGTATTTTCGCCAGCCAGAAGCAACAGCAGAGACCATTAAAGACGGCTGGCTTTACACGGGCGACATGGCTCGCATAGATAATGAGGGATATATTTTTATCGTGGGAAGAAAAAAAGAGATGGTTAATGTGCGCGGCCTCAATGTCTACCCACGAGAAATTGAAGAGGTGTTATACCAAAACATAAAAATAAAAGAAGCTGCGGTAGTTGGCGTTGCCGATCCGCATAAGGGAGAAGTGCCATTAGGTTTTGTGGTATTGCATGAAGGCCAAACAGCCACTGCCCATGAACTTATACAATACCTACGGGAACATCTTGCCCCTTACAAAATCCCCAAGCATATTGAATTCAGATC
>JAGOIJ010000016.1 GCA_017995695.1 Candidatus Omnitrophota bacterium
CGTGATCCTTTTAGCCCACTCTATGATCCTCATGCTCATCGGGAATACAAAGAAATAGTCGAGACATGGTATGAACGGTTAGATTTAGTTTTGGCAGATGTGATGGCAGCTCTCGGAAGCGATGACACTATAATCGTTTTATCGGATCATGGGTTTACCGGTTTTCGTAGGGCGGTGCATCTTAACAGTTGGCTGCAGAATGCCGGATTCCTAACGGTGAAGGCTGGGGCTGAGAAAGCGGAGGATTTACTCAAAAACGTAGATTGGCAGAAAACCAAAGCTTATTCATTGGGTTTTGGCGGGATATATCTCAATCAGCAAGGCAGGGAAGGTTCAGGTATTGTTGCTTCCGGCCAAGAGGCAGAATCATTAAAAAAGGAAATACAGGAGAAGTTGCTTGCTTGGACTGATGGAGATAAAGGTGAGCCGGTGGTAAGCAACGTTTATAGCAAGGAAGAAATGGTATGGGGCGCATACGCTAACGAAGCGCCTGATCTTTTTGTTGGTTTTAATAAGGGTTTCCGGGCTTCTTGGCAGACAGCCTTAGGCGCAGCTCCCGGGCCTGTTATTGAAGATAATCTTAAGAAGTGGTCAGGGGATCATTTGGTTGACCCTTCATTGGTGCCAGGGGTATTGTTTATGAATAAACAGATCGTAACGCAGGATCCATCAATTATGGATGTCGCTCCCACAATTCTTTCGATTATTGGCTATAGCGTGGATGAGTTGCGCTCGATGGATCTTGACGGGAAGAATCTTCTGTAGGGCGTAACATTATCTTAAATCCTTGAGTTTCGGATAGCGTTCAAAATCAACGATCCGCATCATGCGGTAAATAGTCGCTCGTTCATTATTGTTATTCCTCATCTCCGGATTATAAAACTCCCAGACAATAGAGCCGTCCTTAGTTACCTCAAAGACGCGGCCCGTGTCACTCTCGGTGATAAGGGTATTTCCGTTAGGCAGGCGTTGATTTCCTCCACGGCTTTTTGAAAAGAATCCCTGAGGAGGATTTGCTTTATATTCCCATTCGATTTTCTTTGTCTGAGGGTTAACCTCTAGAACGCGAGAATAATTTCTGGTGCGAAATCCATTATCAAATACCAGGATATTCCCGTTTTCAAGGAGGGTGGGATGATGCTGTCCATCTAAATCATTTTCACCCCATTGCCACACGGTTTTTTCTTGTTGCGGGTCAATGATGACAATTTGATTGGTGTTTCTAATGGAGATGAGTAGGTCTCCTTTTTTGCACACCCCTGCGATATCCTTATCGAGTATTTCGATGCTATTGGCGTGAAAGATATCCAATGGATTATCGTTTTCCCACCTATCGACAAACAATTGCTTTAGATGTCTTGGGTTAGTTATCCAGGGATATATCTTCAGTAACTCTTTAAACCTTATTTTATTACGTAAGGCTTTGAGTAGCGAGAATTGTTTCTTGATCTTGCCGTCTGGGCTAAGTTGAACGACATAGTCCATAAAAACAGGGAAAGGGATACCGTTTTTAAAGATGAATTCTTCTTTCCCGGTTAAGCCATAGATATCTTGATTTTCAGTAACACCTAGATCATGATGGAACATCAAGGTGCTAACCCATTGGACGTGCGAATCCCAGCTGATTTTCGTAAGCCGTTTATATTTGACTATGGCAAGAAGCTCGCCAGTCTTAAGCATTTCTATGTGGTGCCAGTTGTCGTTATCTTTTTCATTTACAAACCAGGTGTGTAATATCTTGCCACCGTTATCCATAAGATGGGCCTGATTAAGGTGTCTTGAGTTATAGATATTAATACCTGGAAAAGAAGACTGGCGATCATGTTTGATTACGCCTGTTTGCTGTATTGTAGTCTGTGATGGCACCCATGATGCATAGGGTAGCGACGCAAGTTCTTCTTTCGATGATCCTACGTTATCGCTGATGGTATTCAGTTGTTTAACGGTAACCACCGCGATGAGCGCGCAAAATAATAATGCACTCGTTAATAACAAGGTGATTGTGCGGTAGGTATGTAATGCTTTTAAAGGTATTAACAACAACCGGTACATAAGGCTAGCTACACCCAGGCAGGCGATAAACCAGGTGAGGATAATCGCGGTTAAAAGAAAAACGAAGAAAAAAGGTAGGTTATCCGTTAGACTAATGAGATATCCTACGATGATGAGCGAAGCCAGCGTTGTTATGCTTACGGTAAAAATTGAAGGTTTGTAAGGGATGTTGCGCATCGTCTTTGTCCTTAATTTTACCATAGTAGTTCGTATTATCAACCACTTTAGTTTTTTAGGTTCGCCTAGCGCGGGGTATCTATAATCTGCGGTATTGCTCGGAAGAAAATTCGTATGTATAATAATTAGTTAAGGATCCTTATTCAAAACTTTTAAACATAAATATGCTAATTGCAATCTCAACACCCTACAATGCGCGCGAAAGTCTTTATTGGCTCTTGAAATACTTTTTTGGGCCTAGTAAAAGATTCGCAGATTTAGTTTCAGCCCTCCCTCAACAAGGTGACCTTAACCCATGCATTACGCCAACAGTATCTTTAGTTTTTGCAGGTGATATCATGCCACTCGGCAATCATAAGCTTTCGGTGGATTCTAAGTTGAGGGAATTTATCAGAAGCGGCGATTATTTCATCGCAAATTTTGAAGGGACAATTACCGATAGGCCGAACAAAGCCTTCTTTTCCCCATCGTTTAAAAAACACAGTAGAGCAGTTGTTAAGCAGCTGGAGTTATTTTCGCCTGCACATAAGACTATTCTTTGTGTTTCGAATAACCATGCGTGCGATTTTGGAAAGGATGCTTTGTATGCATCCGTTTCAGAGCTGCGAAGATGCCATTTTCGCGTATTCGGATTACGAGAGGACCCTTTCATCGATATTAATACAGAGCTAAGAATTGTGAGTGGTACCATGTGGTTGAATCGAGCGTGCAATTATGTCAGCGCGCTTGGTTCTGCAAGGGAATATGTAAAACCAGGTGCATGCACGATCCTCTTCCCGCACTTTGGCTATGAGCATGAATGGTACCCTCGCCCGGCAATAGTGGCTCAGGCGCGATCGTTACTTAAGGATTTCGACGCAGTGGTTGGCCACCACACGCACTGTCCGCAGCCTGTCACCAGCGAATCGGTAGGAGGAGTTAATAAGCTGCTTGCGTATTCTTTGGGAAATTTTATAGGCGCCTTCAAGAAAAAAGGGTATCAGTCAGGGATTGTGCTTAAGGTGTGTCTGGGGAAGAATAATACAGGCGCATGGTTGGTTTCGCGCGTTGAATGGCGCTTCATTTATTGTAAAGTATTGCCTAACGGCGATTGTGTGGTAACATAGCAATAAGAGGCAATGAGATAATATTGTTTATAGATTATTCTAAAGGAGGTTGTATGGACGGATTATTAAAGAAGATACTTGAGGCGCCAGGGATTTCTGGTTACGAAGGAGGGATAGCAGCAATTATGTCTGCTGAGCTTAAGAAATCCTGTGACGACGTTAAATTGGATGCGTTTGGCAATGTTATTGCGCGTAAAGGAAAAGGAAAACACAAGATAATGCTTGCTGCGCACATGGATGAAGTCGGATTGCTCGTAAAATATATCACCAAGGAAGGTTACGTGCATTTTGTAAAAGTCGGCGGCGTCGATGATCGGATCTTGCCTGCCCAGCGCGTGGTGGTTAAGGCAAAAAAGGGTGATTGTCTTGGCGTGATCGGAGCGAAGCCACCGCACCTGCTTAAGGATGAGGATAGAAATAAACCGCTTAAGTATGAAGATATGTTTATTGATATCGGCTGCAAAAGCAAGGAGGAAGCAGAAAAAAGAGTGGCGATAGGCGATATGGTTATTTTTGAGCCGAATGCTGGGGTATTGCATGAAAACCTTTATTATGGCAAGGCTGTTGATAATCGGATCGGTTGTTTTGCTTTGCTTAAGATTATGCAGACATTAAAAGCTAAGGCAGAAGTTTACGCAGTAGCTACCGTGCAAGAAGAGGTTGGATTGAAAGGAGCGCGGACTTCGGCTTTTCGCGTAAGTCCTGATTTTGCGCTGGCGATTGATACCAATGTTGCCGGAGATACGCCTCAGATAAGCGAGCGTGAGTCTGGCCTCAAGCTTGGGGCAGGCGCAGGGATTACGATTATTGAGGCATCCGGACGGGGGTTAATCGTTAATGAAAAAATAAAAGAAGCGCTTGTCTCAACGGCAAAACAGCACAAGATTAAATATCAGATTAGCGTTATTGAGGGCGGGATGACTGATGGGGCAATGATTTATATGAATAAGGAAGGAGTGCCGACGGGCGTGGTGAGTATCCCTTGCCGTTATATTCATTCTCCCACCGGCGTTTTTAATATTGAAGATGTTGAGGCCGCGATTAAGCTCGTTAGTAAGGCGGTAGAACGTTTCGTTTCTCTGTAAGCATTAAGCAGAAAGGAATACGTAAAGATATGTCAAAAAAAGTGGCGATCGTAGGGGCTGGTGTTGGTGGTTTAGCTACTGCTGCTCGTCTTGCGCAAAGAGGGTATCAGGTGCAGGTTTTTGAAAAGCTTGCTGCTTGCGGTGGGCGATGCCACTTGCTTGAGGATAAGGGTTTTAAATTTGATATGGGGCCTTCGTTTGTGCTTATGCCAGATTTCTTTGAGGAAGTTTTTCAAGATTGTAAAGAAAATATAAAAGATTACCTTAATCTCGTTTCAATAGATCCTAGTTACAAACTTTGGTATCCTGATGGAGAAACGTTCACCGCTTATAGGGATAGTGAGCAGACAAAGGCAGAGCTTGAAAGAATCGAAAAGGGCGCAGCATTAAAATTCGAAAGTTTTATTGCTGAAACAAGGCGTCTTTACAATGAGGTGAGGCCGCTGCTTTATAATTGTTTCACCCCACAACATGCGCTCAATCCTCGTTATTGGAGCCTGATTGGTAAGATCCGCGCTTTTGATTCATATTGGAATTTAGCGAGAAAGTTTTTTCGTTCGGAAAAGCTTTGTTATGCTTTCACCTTTGAGGCAATGTTCATGGGGGTTTCTCCTTTTAATGCTCCTGCTTTTTATAGCATCATTAGTTACGCTGATCACGTGCAGAAGATCTTTCATCCTCTTGGAGGGATGTATCAGATACCGCTTGCTTTGAAGCGCATGGCAATGAAGTTTGGCGCTCGATTTCAATTTAATGCCCAGGTTCAACGCATTACTGAACGAAAAGGCCATCTGCAGGTTAGAGTAGAGAATGCAGATCATGTCTTTGAGCAAGTTGTGGTTAATGCTGATTATGCGTATGCGCAGGCGGATATTCTTGAGAGAACGATTCCTAACTTCAAGTATTCTTGTTCAGTCTTTCTTATTTATTTAGGGCTGAACCAGAAACTAAAAGGACTGGCGCATCATAATTTATTCTTCGCAAAAGATTTGCGTAATAATCTTTCCCAGATCTTTAAAACCGGGGCTATCCCTGCAGATCCATCATTTTATGTGCATGTCCCTACCATAACCGATCCTTCATTGGCTCCTGAAGGGAAAGAAATCGTGTATATCTTAATACCAGTTGCTAATCTTCAAGGGAGCCGAGAAGATGTGCGTTGCGCGCAAGAGCGGTTACGCAGTCATGTCTTTGAGAAGATTAAGCAAGCGACGGGAGTTGCTTTGGATGGCTCGATTGAAGTAGAACATAGATTTTATCCTGATGATTTTGTTGATCGCTACAATATCCGGCACGGGGCGACATTTGGCTTAGCCCACAATCTTATGCAAAGCGCTTTTTTTAGGCCTCCTAATCTTGATCGGGAAATCAAAAATCTTTTCTTTGTGGGTGCCAGCACCCAACCTGGTGGAGGATTGCCTGTTGTGATTGCCAGTTCTCGCATTGTTGCTGATTTGATACAAAAAGATCGCAGGATTAATGCTTTTTGAGGGTTTTTAAATAGCGGATAATCTCTTGCGTGGTGTTATCGGGGGTTGATGCCCCTGCAGTAATTCCTACCGAACGAGCTTTCGCAAACCATCTGACATTAATATCTTTCTTTGCGCTTACCCAATAGCTGCGCGCATTAAGAGATTTTGCTATTTGGTAAAGGCGTTTAGTATTAGCGCTGTGTTTTGAGCCGATAACAATCATGACGTCATTTTTTAATGGCATGGTTTTTATCTCTTCCTGTTTTTGGCGCGTCGGTCGGCAAATCGTATTAAAAAATCTAACCTCAGGGATGTATTTCTTTAAGAGAGCTACTATGGTAAGCACCTCATCAAGATTTTGGGTTGATTGAACCACGACGCAGGCTTTCTTGATCTTACGGATTCGAGAAAGAGGTATGGTTTCGTATCGGTCAATGATTATGGCTTTCTTCCGCAAGTGCCCTGCAATGCCGCGTACCTCATCGTGGCGTTTGTCTCCTATGATGATTACGGTGCAGCCGGAGTTTTCCATTCTTTGGGCGATCTGGTGAATTTCTTTAACCATAGGACAGGTAGCGTCAAAGATTTGGAAACCAAGTTTCGCTGCTTTTTTAAGCGTTGCAAGCGAAGTGCCGTGCGCGCGAATCAGCAGCGTTTTGTTATTCCCGTTAGTGAGGTGGTTGATTTTATGAATTCCTGCTTCTTCGATGGCGGAGACCACCTCTTCATTATGCACAATATCGCCGAGCATATACACATTCTTCCCTGCCTGGGCAGTTTTCAAGGCGATATCGATTGCTCGTTTTACTCCAAAGCAGAAGCCCGCGGATTTCGCTACGTTGATTTCCATAGGTAATTGCCCTTTAGGATTGTTGCCGCAATGATCCTTTTTCTATTAAAAGCATTAACAAAGGCGCGCGTAGAAAATACATCGTAGTTGTTTCGTTCGATCGCATCAAGGATACCAGCGTACATATCCTTCATCAGTGTTACGACTAGCCTTGAGCGCACATCCGCAATAAAGGGGATGCCGCGTTCTGCGTCTTTGAAATAGTTTCGCGCGCGTTGTATTTGGAATTTCATTAATTTAATGAAGCGCGGGGATACCCGTCCATAGGCAATATCATCTTCATTGACCTCAAACGTTTTCATCTCATCCCATGGTAGATACAGTCTGCCGCGCTGGAAATCTTCTTTAATGTCTCGTAGGATATTGGTAAGTTGCATTGCCATGCCAAGATTGATGGCATAACGATGTGTCACCGTATGCGTCGATCCTAAGATCTTAACCATCAGTAGCCCAACGACTCCTGCAACATGGTAACAATATTTTGAAAGTTCATTATAGGTATAGTAACGATTTTTTTCAAGATCCATCTGCATCCCAGCTAATAGTTCATCGAAATAAGCCTTTGGTATTGCGTAGTGTTTGATCGTCGATTTGAATGCAGCAAGCAGGCAATTGTCAGTATGGGTATCTGTGTAGGCAGCCTCGATATTTTCTTTAATGCAAAAAAGGCTGCCTTGAGCAGAGGAGTTGCAAACGGCATCTACTGATTCATCACTCAAGCGGCAGATTGCATAAATGGCGTACGCGGCAAACCGTTTTTGCCGGGGGAGGAGTTTTGAGGCAGCATAAAACGTGGTTGCATAACGTTGGGTAATGGCTTCCGCTTCTCTAAAGCCTAGCTCAACAATACCTTTGTCCATGAAGCTATTGTACACGTAATTTTGATCATGGAAAAGATATTTTCGTCGAAAGGTTTAATTTGAAATAACTTAGTTATTGGGCTACAATAATAATCATGTCAGAATATCTTTGGGTATTGTGTTTATCGTTAAGTCTGCCATTTGTCTTAAGTTTTTGGCCATCGCTTAAATTTTACAGGAATACTAATGCCCTTTTGGCAAGCATTGCTTTGATTGTTGTGCTCTTCGGTGCATGGGATATTTTTGCAACGTGGCGCGGACACTGGAGTTTTAATCCTAGTAAAGTGATGGGCATGTATATTGTTAATCTGCCGCTTGAGGAGGTTTTGTTCTTTGTGGTTATTCCGTTTTGTTGTATTTTCACCTGGGAAGCGTTGACATTCATTAGCCGAGGGAAGAAACGATGAAGGAATATACAGTGCTTGCGATTTTCTCGGTTCTGCTTACCGTGATAGTCGATCATTATAGCAAGGTAAAGGTTTTGCAAAAGAAGAAATTTTATGGTTTTTTATTGATAATTCTTTGTTTTAAGCTTTTGGTAAACGGGTTTTTGACGGGAGCGGATATTGTAATATACAATCCTTTGTTTTTTCTTGGCGTGCGCATTGGCAGCATTCCTGTGGAAGACTTTATATTCGGCTTTAGCATGGTTTCGTTAACCATTATTTATTGGGAATACTTTAAAGCACGTTTTCCTTGCAAAGGAAATGAGGAGAAAATATGATGAAAAAGATATTGTGCATACTTATTGGCTCAATGTTGGTGTGCGGTAGCTCTGCGTACGCCAGTTCCTGGAAAGAGTTACACGAGAAAGCTGATGCGTTGACTGTGGCTGAGGCTGAGGATCGCATTGCTCAAGAGCCCGATACAAAAGAGGCCCTTTACGTGCTTGGGCTTTGTTTCTTAAATGCTCATCAGAATCAGCAGGCGCTTGAAACATTTCAAAAGATCACCGCGCAAGATAAAGATATGCTGGGCGCCCGCTGGGGAGTTGCAGAAGTTTTGCGCCGGCAACATAAGGTGCAAGAGGCAGAGTCTATATTGCAGGAATTGGTAAAAAAATACCCGCAGTTTCCTCCTGCGTTTGTCAGCCTGGCGTATATTAAATATTTGGTTTTAGATTTTCGCAGTTCAGTTGCGCTAGCGCAATCAGTGCTAGCGATGGATCAAGGCCTTGTTGATACTTCAAATCTTGTGCGGGCATATCTGTTGGTGGGGGGAGGAAAGGGAATGCTTGCGCATTATGGTGGAGTGGTGGCAAAGGTTGCCAACGGTCTCCGCGTCATGCCATATTTGCGTAAGGCTGAACGTCTACAGCCTCAGGCTCCCGGGGTTTTGTTTGGCCTGGGAAGTTATTTCCTTTTAGCGCCGCCGATCGCCGGAGGGGATATTGATAAAGCGTTAGCGTATTTAGAAAAAGCTGTTGAGATAGATCCGCTGTTTGTTGACGTATATGTTCGTTTGGCCCAAGCGCATAAAGAAAAGAATGACCTTGCTTCTTACGAGTTGTTTCTTGAAAAGGCCTTGAGCTTAGATCCCAAGAATGAGCTAGCGCTTGATGTTAAAAGCGGTGTCTGTAAATTTGTTTGCCCGTAAGTTAAACGTCAAGAATAGCTTGCGTGTAAGCTCCAAGCTGGGAGCGAATTGCTGGTTTCATGGTAAGTTTTTGATGCAGGTTTTGAGCTTTGCGTATAAGACGGGTAACCTCTGATTTTGCAAAGGCAAGCGCCCCGGTTGCAGTAATAATGCGACGCATCGTCAGTAAATCAGCAGTGCCAGCATTCTTTTTAGCGAGAATCGAGCGCATGATTGATTTTTGTTGTGTGTCGGCATTTGCAAAAGCCTTGAGAATCAGAATAGTTTTCTTGGCTTCTCGTAAGTCTGTCAGTGCCAATTTGCCCATTTCTTGCTCTTCGCTAAACATCCCGATAATATCGTCTTTGATTTGGAAAGCTCTGCCTAAGTAAATCCCATACTGGAAAAGAATGTTCTTCTGTTGCGCGCTCGCCCCGGCTAGGGTTGCGCCGATCACTAGGGGAGAGGCAAAAGTGTAATTAGCGGTTTTTAGATCATAAATCTTAAAGATGTCTTTTTTATTGATCGTGTCGATTGTTTGGGTTCCGTAGAGTAATTCGACAAACTCGCCGCTTCCCGTATAGATGGCCGCCTCGATGAGTTTCTTCAAGGCTTGTTCCTTGCGCTCCTTGTTTTCTTTGATTGCAAGAAACGCATGCAGCGCTAAAGCGTACACCACATCGCCAATGACGATTGCCAGGTCTTGGCCGTTGAACTTAAGATTCTTGAAGTGACGCAGATGGGTCTCAAGCATAGTATGCATAGAGGGCTGGCCTCTGCGCGTTTCCGATTTATCGATGATATCGTCATGGATAAGCATAAAGTCATGCAGCAATTCAAGAGACAGAGCGCTGCGCAATAGTCCTTTAGCTGGTTTTTTGGCGTATCCGAGATAACCGAGGACAAACAGTATGGGCCTGACGCGTTTACCTTTTCTAAGGAGGAAATTGTTGATATGCTGGTGCAGGACTGAAGAGATTGAAGAGAGGCGGTAGGTTGTATCGAGGCCGCGTAGGTACTGCGCGAGCTCTTGGTCTATTCGTTTTTTAATGTTCATTGTCATGAAGTTATGGTAACATATATTTATGCAAAAACAAACTAAAAATCACGCTGCATACCTGGTCCGCGCACTACGTTTACCTTTCGTGAGCGCTAGTATTTTGCCGTTTATCTTTGGCTCTCTTATCGAAACGCAACATTTTAACTTCTTTGCGTTTCTGCTTGGTGTATGCGCGGTTCTTTTTTGCCATTTGAGCGCTAATCTCATTAATGATTACGCGGATTCAAAAAGCGGGGCTGATTGGCAGGATAGAAACTTTTATGGCTTATTTGGCGGATCAAAGTTAATTCAGGAGCGAGTATTTTCTGAACGGTTTTACCTGATACTGGCAATAATGTGTTTCAGTATTTCAGCTTTAAGCGTTGGTTTGCTTGCGATTGTTCTTCAGCAAAGAACTGTAATTCTATATTACTGTTGCATTATGGTATTAAGTTGGTCTTATTCGATGAAGCCGCTTCGTTTTTCGTATCGCAGAATGGGGGAGGTTGTCATTTTCTTGTTGTTTGGGCCTGCATTGGTTATGGGAGGGTATTATATACAAACAGGCATTTTTCCTGACATGAAAAGTTTTATACTTTCCTTGCCGTTAGGTTTATTTGTTACCGCGATCTTGTTTGCTAACGAGGTTCCGGATTTCTCTGAAGATCAAAAAGCCGGTAAGCTAACGTTAGTGAGTATCGTTAGCGCCAAGCGCGCCTTTTTGTTATATTTAGGATTCATGGCTGCCGCGTTTATCATCATCGCCGTTAGTTTCTCTTTGGGTTATCTTAACCCTTTAGCCTTGCTGGCGTTTATCTTAATTGTCCCTGTTTGGAAGGCAGCGCAACGCATCAGGATTTTTTTCCATGACAAACAACAGCTTATCGAATCTTCTCGTCTGACTATTATGATACAAACCGTGGCAAGCCTTGCCTTGATCTTAGGAGTATTATTTTGAACAATGTTATTGTTATAGGCGGTGGTTTTGCCGGCCTCGCAGCGGCAAAACAATTTATCCGGTTCCCAAAAGAAGTCCGGGTTACTTTAATTGATAAAAGAAAGACATCGGATTTCTTACCGTCTTTGCCGGATGTCATAGGCCGAGGTATTAATCCGGAAAGCTTACGTTATTCTATTGAGCAATTTAGCAAGAAGAACAACTGTATTTTTATCCAGGATGAAGTTATTGCTATCGATATTGATAAAAAAACCATTGCCACTGTCCGCCAAGTCATTGGTTTTGATTATTTATTAATTGCTTCTGGCACGGAAACCAATTTTTACGGTAACGCCTTAATCCAACAAAATGCTTTCAGACTTGATAGTGTTGCCGATGCGCAGCAGTTGGCGGCAGCAGCGCATGATGACGTATACGATAGTTATATTGTTGCGGGCGCAGGGTATACCGGCATTGAGGTAGCCACTAATCTTGCGGTGCTATTCAAAAAGCTTAATAAAATACGTAAGGTGGTGTTGGTTGAGCGGGCGCCAACAATGTTAGGACCGCTTCCAGAGTGGATGAAGACGTACGTTTTTGATAATCTTATCCGTTTAGGAATCGACGTTTTAACGAATTGCACTGTTGAGAAAATTGAGGGCAGGAGTGTTGTTGTGTCTGGGGGGAATGTTTTTAGCAACGCTTTAGTGGTGTGGGTAGCCGGCGTTAAGACGCCTGGTTATATTCAGGCAATTAATTGCGAGAAAAATCCTCAAGGCAGGCTTAAGGTTGATGCATATCTGCGTATAAATGAATCTTGTTTTGTGGCTGGAGACGCAGCATATGTTCAGCATCAGGGTAATTTTTTGCGTATGGCAATTCAATTTGCTTTGGCGCAAGGAGCCTGCGCTGCAAAAAATATTCTGCGTAGCATTAACCATAAACCGCTAATTTCCTATAAGCCCTTTGATTTCGGTTACATTATTCCTTTGGCAAATAATCGTTCTTGCGGTACGGTTCTTGGTATTAATATGAAGGGGCGTCTGCCCACCCTTTTGCATTTTTTTATGTGCATATTTCGTTCGTGGGATCTTAAGAATAAATGGGGGATAATTGTGTCGTTGGTTTTTCACCAGCGACAAAAAGCAGGGAGGTAGCATATGATTGACGTAGCGTTATTGGTGCTTAGGTTTGGAATAGGGATAATGTTTGCGGCACATGGCTTGCAAAAAACCTTTGGCATGTTCGGTGGTCCCGGCATCCAGGGTTTTAGTAATGCGTTAAGCAATCTTGGGTTTGCTCCGGCAATTGCCTGGGCGTACTGCGCGGCCTTAGGTGAGCTTATCGGTGGTATTTTTCTTGTGATGGGTTTGGGCACCAGAATTTCATCCTCACTATTGTTTATCGTCATTGTGGTGGCGGGATTGAAGGTGCATGCCAGCAAGGGGTTCTTTTTATCAAACGGTGGTTTCGAGTACACCTTTGTTATCGCCTGCGCTTGTCTTGCGCTGATGCTCGCCGGCGGCGGAAAATTCAGCGTTATTAAAAAGTTTTAAGAAGCGACAGCATAATAAAAGAATACATTTGCGGTTGCGTTATTATAATTCTGTGCTAGAATAGCTTTTAGTTAGATACGATTAGGATTTTTAAGATATGTCATACACTGTGTTCGCCTTAACGTGGCGGCCGAAGCATTTTGATGAAATCGTCGGCCAGGCCCATATCGTTGCAACTCTCAAAAACGCACTTCAAAATAATCGCTTAGCCCATGCGTATCTTTTTGCGGGACCGCGGGGAGTTGGTAAGACTTCCACTGCCCGTATTTTAGCTAAGGCGCTCAATTGCGCGCAGGGCCCAACGATTAATCCTTGCCAAGCATGTTCTTCCTGTCAGCAGATCAGTGAAGGCCGTAGCCTTGATGTTATTGAGATTGACGGAGCGTCAAATAACGGCGTTGATAATATCCGAGAGCTTCGCGAGAGCGTTAAATTTGCGCCTGCTTCAGGAAAGTATAAGATATATATTATTGATGAAGTGCACATGCTTTCAGATTCAGCGTTTAACGCTTTGCTGAAAACATTAGAAGAGCCGCCACCCTACGTAAAGTTCATTTTCGCAACTACCCATCCCCAAGAGATTATTCCGACTATTCTTTCCCGATGTCATCGGCTTGATTTCCGTCGAATCCCCGTCTTAGAGATCATCGCGCAACTGGAAATGATTGTGCGCAAGGAGCATCTTGCTATTGAGCAGGAGGTGCTCTGCACGATTGCCAAGGCAAGCGAGGGTTCTTTGCGGGATGCAGAATCTTTACTTGATCAACTGGTTGCTTTTAGCCGGGGAACCATCGCGCAGAAAGATGTTGTTGCGGTGCTGGGCATGGTTGAGCAGGAGGTGCTCTTTGCGATAACGAATGCGGTTATCCATAAAAATGCTCAAGAGGCTTTGCAACTATTGAATCAGGTTATTGATGAAGGTAAGGATGTGGGCGTATTGTTGGATAATTTAATTGAGCATGTTCGTAATATTATGGTTGCCAAGATTACCAAAGCTGACGCAAAACTTATTGATTTGCCGCAGGAGGCCTGTGACGCATTCCTGCAGCAAGCCGCGCAGCTTAGTTTGGAAGAAATATTTAGTTTCTTCAATATTTTGGTTAATACCAAAGAAACGGCCAAGCGGCTTGATTCGCTGCGTATTCCTCTTGAGATTAGCTTGGTAAAGCTAGCGCATACCAAAAAAGATGCCGGTGGATACGATGCGGTTCCCAAGCCAACAAAATCCGCAGCGCAAGAAAAAAAATCCATTACGCATCCTGCAGCTTCTCTTAAGCAAGAGCCTTCTTCTGTTATGCGACCAAAGCCCCCCGTGCTAAAGGCTGAAGAAGAGATTCCTCCGGCGCAAGAAGTAAGTCAGTCAGTTTCCTTAGACGCAGTCAAGGATGCCTGGCAGCGGATTATCGATTCCTTGAGTAAGGTGCGCATGTCGTTAGCAACTTTTTTAAATGAAGCTACGGTGGTTAAGCTTGAGGGACGCGTTTTGACGCTTGCGTTCCCGAAGAATTATTCGTTGCATAAGGAGTCGCTTGAAAAAAAAGAAAACCGCGCGATTGTCGAGCAGGCAATACAGGAGGCAATCAAGGTTAGCCTGCGCGCCAATTTCATTTTATCGAAAGAGATTAACCCGAAAAAGGAAGAGCAGGTTAATAATCCTTTGGTGCAATCCGCACTGCATGCGTTCGGGGCCCGTCTTATCATTAACGAACAATGACGACCTATACCGAGTCTGTAGAAAAATTAATTGAATGCTTGGTAAGATTTCCTGGGGTAGGCAGGCGTAGCGCTGAGCGTATCGTAGAATATATCTTAAGCGCTTCAAAAGACGAGATAAAGAATCTTGCCGAGTCGATTCAGAAAACTAAGGAAAATGTCCGCCTTTGCGCCATTTGCCACAATTTGAGCGAAGAAGAACTTTGCAGGATTTGCCAGGATCAGCGTCGCAATAATGAAATGTTGTGTATCGTAGAGCGTCCACAGGACGTTACAGCAATTGAAAAAGCCGGAGCGTTCCATGGGCTGTATCATGTTTTATTGGGTTCGATTTCTCCTTTGGAAGGCAAGGGGCCAAACGATTTAAAGATCGAAAGCCTCCTTGAGCGGATTAAGACAAACCATATTAAGGAGATTATTATTGCGACTGATGCCGATACGGAAGGCGAAACCACCGCATTGTATCTTACCAAGATCATTAAACCTTTTGGCGTTAAAGTTAGCCGTATTGGAGTCGGTATTCCTTTGGGATCGAATCTTGAGTACGCCGATTCCGCAACACTTGGCCGATCGCTGCAATCTCGTCAAGAGGTATGAAGCAGTTTCTCCCGCTTAAGAATCTCACCCTACTGGTTGCAACGTTTCTTATTTTCTTTCTTATCTGCGAACTTGCCTTACGATTATCCGGTTTTTACCCGGTAAACTCGGAATGCCAGCCAGTGATTTATTCTTCTCATCTTGGTTGGGTGCTTAAACCGGATTACCAATGTCAATGGGATTCGCTGGAGTGGAGCGTTGCGTATCAGACTAATGCGCTCGGTTTCAGGGATGATCATCATGAGTTGGGCAAGCAAACAGGCAAGAAGCGTATTGTGGTCTTGGGCGATTCAATGGCTGAAGGCTGGGGCGTTGAGCAAGACCAGATGTGGCAATCGCTTTTGCAGGATAAGCTGGGTGCACAATACGAGATAATCAATTGTGCTGTGCGCGGCTATGATCTTATTCAAGAGTATCGACAGTTTCAGGAGGTAGGGATTTTGTATGAGCCTGATCTGGTCATACAATTCTTGTGTGAGAATGATTTTCCAGATGGGAGATTAAATATTACTCCGGAGTGGATCGGGTATAAACCCAGGTTTAGTTTAATTGATGATAGGCTTGTGTTTTCCCAAGAGGGGCCTGAGCCTGTGTTGTTGGTAAAACACGACACACCAGCGGTTGCTGTCAAACGCTTACTCAAAAAATCAGTTTTTTTGCTTTGGTTAAAGAAACGATATACTTTGTTGCAGCCAAAACTTACATCGTTATTCACTTTTGGTCGAAAGTCGATGCCCAGCGCAGTGCCGCACATCGATGACTACGAGCGTGAATATGTTCAGGCAACGGAAGTTATTTATAAAGATTTTTCTCGGTTGGCTCGTGACCATCATTTTACGATGATCGTTGTCTGGCAGGCGTACGTTCCGGTGCCCGTTGGCCTTAAGCAGATCTTAGAAAATTCGGATATAGCGGTGCTCGAAATTAATCTTGCGCCCGAAGCGCGATTTCGCTTTGACCCACATGCTAATAAAACAGGCCATCAGCAAATCGCTGATATCGTGCATGCGTTCTTGCAGGATCAGCGAGTTATCCAAGCTATGCCGTAACATGTTTTGCGATTTTCTTGTTGTATTATCAGGGGGGGGTAGGGTTAGGTTTTTTGAGCGATGATAACGCCGTAGCGAAGAAAATCGTAATGGGTTTTTATCATGCCATCGTAATATCGTTTTCCACGTTCTTGTGCTTCTAAGCCCATCAACTGTCCGTATAGCTCCCAATGTTTCTGAGCTCTTAAGCGAGAGCGCATCTTGATGTCTATTTTATCCGTGCAATCATAAGATTCAAGTATGCTGAAGCCGGCTTGTTCAAGCAGCGCATTATAGGTGTCCAGGGTATCCTGGAACCAGATATCCTTTTTGTAAAGATCCCTGAATTCAGGAATAGGATCATACGCTTCGTTCAAGTCGCCTTTGTCTCCTTTAAGCCAAACATTAAATCCCAACAATGCTTTTGTTTGAAGGTGGGCGTGAATCCTGGCAAAGGCTTTTTCTTTATGCTGCCAGTGGCCGCAGGTTTCATTGACATAGGCTTTGGTAAAATCGTGCTTTTCTAGAGAAAAATCCTCAACGTTCTGCTCAACGTAGCTAACCTTTTCTTCAATCCCGTGTAATCGCGCGCAAGCTTTAGCTTTGGCGATTTGAGCAGGGTTAATGTCAATGCCGACTATTTTGCAGCCAGTCATTTTAACGATCAAGCGGGAAGGGGCGCCGCTACCTTCGCCGGGGCTGAGCACGAAGTCATCTTTAGTAATATGCAGTTTATTAGCTAAGGCTGCAACACCATTATGAAAAAAATGCGTTAACCCTTCTAAATCGTAGATTCTCCAATCAAGAGAGGTTTTAGGGTCGATGCCAAGAGACGAATATATTCTTGTTAGCATGCCGTCATCATGCACGATGAAGCCGCCATCGGTTTGATAGGAGGCGATGAGATTATTTTTTACTGCGCTATCCATAGGTTTTTTAAACGAGCGTGTGATTTGTTTAGTTGAGATAATTCAAATCGACAGTGCGTAAATTTCCAACATATATTTTATCGTAAATGGTTAAAAAGTCAAACCGCTTGTTAGATTATCAATAATTTAATTGACACCATCTTTCATCATTGCTAAAATGTGGAACAAATAAGGAGGTGAATGATGAAAAAATATCGAGGTGCCGTAGCATTGGTTGTTTTAGTCCTTTTGGCGGGAGTTATGCTTGGTTGCGACAACAGGAGTCAGCTTGAGAAAGATGTGGATTCAGCAGCAGGTCAGGTTAAGGATGCGTTGAGATAATTATTGTTATACAGAAAAAAGCCCAGCTATTGTTAGCTGGGCTTTTTTACTATTTCCTTATTTAAGAAACTGCTGGGTTTTGCTTTGTTCTTCGGGATTGTTTTCTGAGACGCTCGTTTCCCCCGAAGTTATTCCTTCTGTTCTGCGCAGAGTGTCAATGGCGATTTCTCTGTTTTCGCCAAAAATTTTTGTTTTGTCCTCATCTTTAATAATCACAAAACAGCCGGAAAGCAATGGCACGAGCAATACTAATAGTATGGTCTTCATAGTTAATCTCCTTTTATTATGCCTACCTAATTCTTTTTATCAGGTTTATTTTTTATTACGTTGTCGGATTGATCAAAATATATTGGGCCATATGTCTCATCGACTCCCGCAACGCCGCCTCGTCTGTTTACCCAAAACGTTTCATTAGTATTGTCATATATGATTGAGCAGCTAAAACAATCATAGCAATTTAAATGGAGCGAAGGCACTTCCCACCATTCATAAGCTGCATTTTTAATTTCATCCGCAATTTCTTTATCAAGCACGCTTAATCCCGGAAGACCGCATTCAGTGATGGTTAGTTTATCCAGCAACATTTTGATTTCTTCCGAGCATTGTTTTTCTTGTCGGGAGGCCGTAGCTGTTTTACTTTCTTGAGCATAGCAAAGAGCGAGGGTGAACAAAATCAATAATGTTATGAAATTGACCTTCATCTTCTTGCCCCCTCTATAACTCTTTGTTTAAAAACAGCTATTTATGATTTATTTTACCATAGTAGGTAGAGAAGTCAAATCCTTCAGCGAGGCGCCGAAAATACGATGTATTTTCGGCGCTCCCTTGAACCTCGGACCTGTCGTCGCTTCGGCCTATCAAACAAAACCAGGCCTTCGCTCCTCCCCATAAGGGAAACCCGTTTGGTTTCCCTTATGGCGTCCCGACAAAACGCTAGCATGCGTCGGGACTGTCACCCCTTCCTTAGCAATGTAGATTCAAACCTTAAGAG
>JAGOIJ010000158.1 GCA_017995695.1 Candidatus Omnitrophota bacterium
GTATATGATTGCTACTATCGCAGGGCAAGGGGACGAAGGAATTGATGAAGGCAATCCGCGCGAAGTAATTGAGATAGTCAAAGATATGCAAGTGCGTGGCAAGCGCGTGCTGCAGATCGTGTATCATCCGGTAAGTTTTGATGCAAAAGAATCGCGTCTTTCTGCAGCGTGGATGGCGCAATGGCATTTGAGCTATTCCTATCCCCAAGCGCTGCCAACTCAAGATACGCACAAACCGTGGGAAGTTGAATTTGCTGCGGCAATCCCTGGCGTTATCAATGCGACCAATGCCCCCTTAGTTGCCGAACGAGATTCTGAAAACGAGAAAACAGAGTATGTTATTGTAGCCCACGATGCTTTTTATAATGCTATCCAGCCTTTAGTGAAGCAGAAAGAAGCCAAGGGTCTACGCGTAACAACGATTAAGCTTTCAGAAATTGCTGGTGGCTATACCGGAGACAACGGTTTTATTGACAATTATTCCATAGAAACAGCGAATATGTTCGCTGACAGGATAACTGTCTATCTTCGTAAGCTTTATGACCAGCGCCAGGATAAGCCTTTGTATGTGCTCTTGGTTGGTGATGCCCAGTTTGTGCCGCCGCACTATCGCACAAATCATGTGAATTATATTGATTCCCAGGAATCAGTAGCCAAAAAACGCGTTGCCACAGATCTATACTATGGAGTGTTTGAGCAGGATGATAAAGGTAATTATTCTATATATACAAAATATGTGCCTGATCTGTTTGTGGGTAGATTGCCTTGTAAAACTGCCGAAGAGTGCAGCGTTATGGTTGAGAAAATAGTGTGCATGGAAAACAACCATTCAGGCTCATTTGATTTTTCCCGTAATGTGCTCTTGGCGGGTAGCATTGCCTCTGATGCGGTGAGCGAATATTTAAGCGAAAACGGCTTTCAGGTAAACACCAGCATCGCGATGAATCTTGACCCTGCGCATTATACCTTGGCTGCGCAGCCGATCATTGATGCGGTGAATCAGGGCGTAGGGTTAGTATATTACCGCGGAGAAGGCACTAAATTTAGCTGGAGTGATCCTTATTTTGATAGCGCAACGCAAGGCATGAGCATCGCAGATTTAAGGAACCAAGAGCGTTATCCGTGGATCATTGCTGCGGCTAGCTTAACCGGAAGATTTGATCCTTTGTATGAAGAAAATAATCAGATGGTAATCGGCAACCAGGATTCATTCGCTGAATCGTGGCTTAAGGCGCAGGGTTCTGGCGCCTATGCGGTGATTGCCGCAACGCACGAGCAGCCCACTTGTTTATCCTCATCATTTAATGCTATGCCTTCTTATTTGATATCAAGCGATAATCAAGATGCGCGTCATTTTGGCGCGCTCTTACAGTATAGCAAGATGTCAACCTTACACTATCTGCCTTATGCCAGCGACAGGATGCAACGTACAGCTTTTGAATTGTATCAGCTTTTTGGCGATCCGGAAGCGGGTCCGTTGGTTGAGGCAAATTCCATGCTTGCAAAAAGCAATTAGATTATAGGGAGGCTCGCTCTAGTAGGGGACGCCCTGTTGACTCAGTACTATTTTCCAAAGTAAAGAGTGTCCCCAAGGCTCTGTGCCGACGTAAGACGGCGGGAGGATTAGATAAGTAAACCAAGGAGTGTGAGATGAAAAAGATAACAATGCGTATTCTAATAATGGTTTTCTTGCTATCGATCAGCACCTCTGTTTTTGCGCAGAGCTGCTCTGGCTCAGCGCCATGCCCAAAAGGCAGCTGCGCAGATGGCTCAACGTATGTGAAATCCGCGTGCATCAATAGTAATTGCGTAGCGTTACCCCAAAACTTTAATCCTTGCCCTCTGGTTAATCTAGTGCCAGCAACCGGGTATTATCATCCTTCCGGTGGCGGTAGGGTAAGCCTGTTTGACGCAAGTGGATATCTTTACGTTTTTAATCCTACTGTAGCTCCAAAGCAATTTGATTGTTTTAAGAGTACCACATCGTGGAATCTTGCTGGTTTTAAGCCTATTATTGGCTACTATTTTAACTTCACTACCGGCCCCTTACGTCAAGGCATTCATCTTTGGGATGTTAACGGTAACTTGCGTAGTTATAATTATGCCACTGGAAAATTTGATCTGGTCAGTAGTGCCAGTAAAGTTTCCCTTGGGTTGCCAATCGGTTTCAAACCCAAGATTGGTTACGTGCACGGCTTTGGAGGAGGAAGGATTGGTTTATTTACCTATGACCAAGCTATTCCTACGGAACTATACGTGTATAATCCAGGAGTTGGTAAATTCAGCCGTTTCACCAATGTCGCCCAGTTTGGTTTTCCCGCAGACTTTAAACCCGTAACCGGGTACTATTATAAGTTTCCTGTGGGAGGAATTTTAACTGAGGGTATCCACCTCTGGGATGGTAATGGTGTTTTATATGCATATAATGCCACAACAAATTTATTTGATAATAAAACTCTCGAAAAAGAATCTTTCGGCCTGAGCACCGATTTTAAACCCAGGGTTGGTTATCACTTTAACGTTGGGTTAGAAGGTGGCGCTTTGCATCTTTGGGATAACCAAGGCCAATTGTATGCCTATACCGTCGAGCAAAATCAATTTGAAGTATCTGATATGAAGCTCCCCCCGGTAAAATCTTTGGAGCTGGTTAGCGGCGAGCCGGTGCAGTTCGGCAGTTATTTTAATCCAACAGTATCTAGTTTCTGCGGAGATGATGCCAATGAGTATGTTATGGGTGATCGCTGCTGCGGCTTTAAGAATAGCATTTTAAAAAACGGCGTCTGCGTGCAGAATGACGGTCGTTCAGGCAATAAATATCTTCAGATGCAAATTGCCTATAACATTACCGCAAGCAAGATTGATTTTGCTGAGCCGCAAGTCATGAATGTATCCTCAGGTGAGCTATTCAAGGACCCGCGCGAGCAGCCAGTCGGCGCATATACCGCGGTAGTAGTAAGTGCCGCCAATGCTATTCTTAATGCCTATCATTTTGATTTCGCGGCATTCCAAACCGAGGTAGTTCCAGGGCCAGAATGTTTTACGAATGGAATACTTGATTATAGAAAATGTGACTTTACGCCGCGAGAAACGTTGCAATTCCCTTGTTATGATAATGCTGCTGCCGTGCTTATTTTAGATAAAGATGGAGCAGAAATTCTGCGTAAGGATGTCCTGGGGAGGTGTGGGCTATGAAAAATATTATTTTTGCATTGTTAATCTTATTGCTCATAAGCGTGACGGGGATTCAGTTATATGCAGCCGGAGAGCCAAATAGCCTTCCGGATCATTGCAGTCCCAACGCCCCTGCGTACTTAAGGGATCCAATCGGTTGTCCCTGCACAACCAATTGGGCAGAAGCCAGCGCCGCGCTCCCTGGTCTTGCGCCACGTGATAGCGATATGATTGAACCAGGAGATCTGTATTGCTATATTCCTGCAGGAAGTTATAGTGCGCGAGGAACTATGCGCCGGTGTACCGTTGACCAGCAGGCGGGGAAGACCGGCTATGATAATCCACCGTGCGAGTGTAGAGAGAATAGGTTTGATGGTTCTAAAAGAGTATTTTGTCGGAAAAATTATTGCGATTCATGTCAAAGGTCCAGCGATTGTCCCCAGGGGATTCCAGACAGCAAAGATAAAAGTTCTTGTTTGATGGGGAAGTATTTTGAGAAAAGCAAGCGTTGCCATACCTGTAAGCATATTATGGGAGATGGCCCAATTAAAGTGACACTGTACTTTATTAATCTTCCACCGGGAGTGTATGATCAAATAGAAGCTGCTCGTGGGTTGGTAGCAGGGCTGCTGAGCATAGAGCCATTTGG
>JAGOIJ010000160.1 GCA_017995695.1 Candidatus Omnitrophota bacterium
CCTCAATACCTTGCGGCAGCAACGCAGGGATGCGATCATTAATCTTCTGCTGTTTCAAAAGCCAAAGACACTTATTGGAAACAGAAGGATTTAAGAACGTCTTGCGATAAAAAGACTCCAACACCAATGCCATATCATAAGCTGTAGTATAATTCTCGATTCCTTTTCGCCGAAAACGAAAATCCAACATTGCCCGTTCTATCGAAGTATGCTGCAGCCCAAGACGCTTAAAGAACGCGTTGAGATAATCATAACCGAGCATAGCAATAAAAAGATTCGTGGCAGTATTATCGCTGTGCGCGATCATAATTGCTATAAGCTGCTCTACGCTATACACGACTCCTGCCGGCTGCGCTTTTAATATCCCTGAACCCCCAACCTTATCTGATTCCTTCAAGGTAATATTCCTGGTGAGGCTTGTGGTTCCGTCTTGGGCTGAAGCAAAGATCGCTGCCATAAGAGGAATCTTGACTAAGCTTGCCGCCGCAATAGGGACATCCTGGTTAAAAGAGATAACCCATCCATGCTTTAAGTCTTTTACCACGATACCAGCCTCACCCGGGAATCGAGACACCTCTTGCGCAAGGCGCTTTTGCAGCGCTGACCAACACAACGCCCGCCTTGCAAGCTCCTCTTTTTGTTGATGACGATGGTAAAGATAAAAACCGCCACCTACGCTGGCAACCATTAGACACAACATTACAATAATAGTTTTTTTCTTGATCATCTAATAGTATGGTTATTTTTTTAGTTCAGATAAGATTCTCGCGAAAGGAAACTGCTCGCCAGGGCAATCAGTAATCTTGCCTTTAATCTTTTGATGCGTGCGGATACTGGCTAAAGGGATACGATGCCGCTTCATGAGGACACGTATCAACTTTACCACGGATGCGTATTGCGCGTCGGAGACGGGCTGACGGTTATAATCCCCTACTAAACAAATCTGGATATCGGCCTTACGTTCCACATATGCTTGCTTTCTCCAACGCCACCCTACCTCAATCTCGCCGTTACCTGAATCAGTGCCATTGCCAATCACAAAATGATAAAACAAACCTCCCATATTGCGACTACGATGATTGCGGTCAAAAGACTCGGCATTGCCCTTAAGTGTGCCGCTATGATGCAGCGTTATCGTCCTCCACAAAACATTTTTCTTTGGGACGCTGACTAATAATTCAATATTCTGCAAAGGCTCAGGACGATACGGTTCTACAAAAAGTAATCTTGTCGCGCGGGGGATAAATAGCTGCTCCCCAACGCCGATTTGATTGGCGTCGCTGATGTTATTTGCCCGCATGATCTCCTGCATATCAATGTTATAGACCTTAGCGATACGCCAAAGCGTTTGCCCGCTGCCAACGACATGCAAAACCCCATCGGTGCGCATGGGTGCGGTTGGCAAAGGCGGAGGAACGGTCGCACAGCCAAAGAGCAAAAATAACCATGAAACCATGACCATTGCTTGGGAAAAAATAAGTTTGTTTTTTTTCATCAATACACGCTCTTAAATTCTGTGGCTGGAAAATAATGCTGCAGGATTTCTTTGAAATTCTTTCCCTGCGAGGCTAAGCCGAACGCGCCGCTCTGGCACATGCCTACGCCATGCCCCCACCCTCCGCCAAAAAATATAAACTTTTCGGGTTGCTTATCCGGCCCGAATTTAATTTCAACCTTAAACATGCTGCTGCGTAAGTTTCCCAAGACAGTTCGAATACGCAGCTCTTTTTCCAACACATAGTCGCCATTATTGCCAATAACTTTTAACGCGCTGATATGGCCGGAAACATTACGCTTAAGCACAATGATCTTTTTTATCGCGCCGATATCCGCGACTTTGTTCATCATCGTCTGCAACTCTTCAGCGCTATACGTCCGCACCCATCTGAAATTACTCAAAATAGCGTTTTCAGAGATATTACACAGTATCCTTGACGACGGATCATCAATCCAACGCTCCAGCTCAACAGGAGACAAGGGAAATCTTACTTCTTTATCATTAAGAACATCAGGGCGCGCCTTAAGATACGCGATATCCCGGCCATCGCCAAAGATATTGTTTTGAGTGTGGCCTCCGCAGTTACTAGAATAAATCGCATCAATGGGTTTACCTTGATACGCCATAACCAATCCTCTGGTTTCATCAACTGCGGCATTGGTCGCCGCGGTTTCACGCTCAACGCCTGCGTATGCCTGACAGTGGACTTCGGGACAAAAATCAAAACCTTCTTGCTTATGCCGGCCGAGCTTAGCCATAACTTCCGAGCGCGCTGCCACCGCTTGAGCCTTGAGCGCTTCCTTTGGCCACTTCGCCGGCATCTCAGCAGGGACAACGCCATACAAATACTCCTCCAAGGTCACAACATTAACTACCTTAAGGCCCTGATCCTTCTCAAAATCAACCTCAAACGATCCTCGGAAGGAACGATCCTGATGCCCTGACCAATAGTTGCCATTGCCGAATTTAAGATTACATATGGTCAGCGTTCCGTCAGGCTCAAGCAACGTAATGCTAAATGGCTGGTCAATAATGGTCGTTTCGTTGTTTTCATCAATAAAAGAGAACGTATTATCAAAAAGGCGGCTGACTTTGTACTGTTTGCCTTTCGCGCCCCAGGCCAATATTTTATTTTCCCCTTTGACCTTGATTTCAAAATCAGAAGAGCAGAAAAATTCAAACCAGGGCTCTTGCCGCACAATACCTACCCGCACCATCACCATATGTTTTATTGCCGGCAGCGGCGTAACGAGGATTTCTTTTTGCTTTCTGCGCACAGACTCCGCAAAACGCTCCTTGGCAAAGAATTCTTCGCCAAGCGTTTTTGTAATTTCATTGATTCTCGCTTGCGCCGTCGTATTGCCCGGATCAATAGCCCGTATCTTACGATACATTTTTAACGACTCCTCAAGATTACCTAAACGAAACAATAATTCCCCAAGAACGAAAAACATCCTCACCATACTTGTATCAAGCATGCTCACCCTCTTATAAGCCTCAAGCGCCTCTGGCAGGCGCTGTTTTTGATAGTATAGATCAGCTAATGACAAATACCCCAGGACGCTTTTTTCATCAAGGGCGATAACCTGCTTAAAATAACCTAATGCCTCATCGTCATTCTTTTTCTCCTGAAAACATAAACCAAGCATGAGCAACGCCCCAACGTGGTTAGGCTGCAACGCCACCACCTGATTCAAAATCGGGATCGCCTTATCGATTGTATTATTTAAATAATACAACCTTCCCAACAACAGTAAGGAGTCGATATCATCTTTTTTCTGTGTTAAAGCTCGACGTAAAAGAACACCCGCCTGATCATAATACCCCAGATCTTTTAACAATACCGCCCAATTCACCAGCGCCTTCCTATTGCCTGCGCGCGCCATTGATCGATATAATTGCATTGCCTGATTAAAGCGCCCCGCATTACAAAGACTCGCCGCAGTTTGAGCCTGATCAACTAGGGTGGCCTCGGCCAATGGATGCGCGGTATTAGACGCATCGTTTTCTTCAGCCTGGCCATTTATCTGCAACAAGCCATAGCAAAGAATAACGCATGCAAAAAAGAATAAGATTTTCTTATTCACCGTTTCTCCACTGTTGGATTACTTTCCGATAAGCCTGAAACCCGGGCTTCCTGGAAAAATCCCAACGTATAAGTCCCATGAAATCTACCCCATTATCCCAATGCCCTTTACAATCACGAAAAAAAGCCCAGAACACCTTTTCTGCGCCACCCGGCTGCACTAACGTCTTATAGACGGTTTCAAGCCACCTTGCCTGCTGCTCTTCATCAGGAT
>JAGOIJ010000159.1 GCA_017995695.1 Candidatus Omnitrophota bacterium
CGCTATACGATTGTCGATCCTCCGCGCCTGCCGCTTAAGCCTTCAAAACCGAATAAGGCCATGGTTGTGTTTTTAGGGTTATTTTTAGGGGCCTTTGTCGGGGCCGGGTTGGTGTTGGCAAGAGAGTTTTTCGATCAGTCGTTTCTTGATATCGAGGATGCCAAACAAAATCTGGAATTGCCCGTATTAGGGGCGATTTCACGGCTGACAACGCAGGAAGAGATTGAAAAAGAGCAAACGCGCCGCCGAAAGGTAGCCATTACTATGTCAATCGCAAGCGTGGTCGTCATTGTTGCGGCAATGTTGGTTGCATTCTTACGCAGGTAACACAATTAGCAGGGGACACCCTGCGCAAGCAGAGTGTCCCCTGTAGACAAACTATGTACGAACAATTCTACGGATTCAATAAAAAGCCTTTTAACACCACACCTGATTCAAGCTTCTTTTACCCGAGCAACAAGCACACCGAAGCCTTGAACAGTCTGATCTATGCTATTAATGAGCGCAAAGGGTTCGTGGTGATTACCGGCGAGATCGGCGTGGGTAAGACAACCGTATGCAGGACTTTATTGAGCAAGCTTGAACCAAATACCAAGATAGCCATCATCACCAACACTCATCTGACCTGTAAAGAGCTTATCGCGCAGATCTTGGAGGAATTCGAGGTTGAGTATACCTCTGGCAGCAAGCAAAAGCTGTTGTCCCAGCTTAATGCGTTTTTGATCAAGCAGCTTGCTTTGGATAATAATATTGTTTTGTTGATTGATGAAGCGCAGAATCTCTCGACCAAGGTTTTGGAAGAAGTACGCATGCTCTCAAACTTAGAAACTGAGACTGAAAAATTGATCCAGATTATTCTTGTTGGCCAGCCGCAGCTGAAGCAGAAGCTTGAGCACCAGAAGCTTGAGCAGTTTAAGCAGCGCGTCGCCGTCTACTATCATATGTATCCTTTGAATCGCGATGAGACGCGGCATTATATTGCCCATAGGATTGCGTTGGTTGCCCCGGCCGCCGCCGAGATATTTTCTTCTCAAGCATTGGAATTAATTTACCTTTATTCAGGCGGCATTCCCCGCTTAATTAATTTATTGTGCGATAGCGCGCTGCTTTCGGGCTATGTGTATGAAACGCGCTGCATCGATGAAAAGATCATTCAAGAAGTGGCAAAAGAGCGCGATTTTTCAAATCGCGCCGAAGAAGAGCAGGCGTGTAAACGCGACGCCGAAAATCGTCTTATTTTAAATTAGTATTAAGTATTGAGTATTGAGTATTGAGTATTGAGTAAAAGCTTAAAACATGGATGAAAAGATAAAGACTTTTAGGGATTTAAGAGTATGGCAAAAAGGAATTGAGTTAGTAAAACTTATTTATAAGATAACGGATGAATTTCCTAAAGATGAACAATATGGGTTAACTGCTCAATTGCGAAGAGCAGCTATATCAATACCCTCTAATATCTCTGAAGGGTTTCGTAGAAAACACGATAAGGAACATAAACAGTTTTTAAGTATTGCACTTGGATCGTGTTCTGAACTAGAAACACAAATTGTCATAGCTAAAGAATTACATTACATAGATGAAGTTAAAGAAACAGGGGTTCTTGCTTTGTTGAATTATATTTGTGCAATGATTGTAAATCTTAGCAAGAAGATATAGCGTGGTTTTAACTCAATACTCAATACACACGACTCAATACTATAATAAGGAGAATCAATGGGCAAACTTACCGACGCATTAAAGAAAGCAGCAGCCGAGCGGCTGGCGCATATGGAAAAGATCGAGCAGCGTACCGAGGTTCAATACCAATTTGTTGCGCGCAAAAAGGTCGAATCAACCATTGACCCGCGCATCGTCGCTTTTCATGATCCTCACTCAACCGTAAGCGAGCAATATCGGATCTTGCGCACAAATCTGCAAGGTTTGGCGACGCATAAGCCGCTGAAGGTTTTTGCCCTTACCAGCGCAACGCACGGTGAAGGTAAAACCATCACTTCGCTTAATCTTGCCATATCCATGGCGCATGATTTAGATAAAAAGCATATCTTGTTAGTCGACGCAGATCTGCGCCGCGGCAGGCTTAGTAAATATCTGGGTATTACTGCCGAGACAGGGCTGGCAGAGGTTTTAACCAATGGCAGCAATCCTGATGATGCCCTCCTGAATATAGGGGTTAAAGACCTTACCGTGCTTCCCGCAGGAAAAGTACCGCATAATCCGGCCGAACTTTTGGGTTCCGCAAAGTTTAAAAGCCTCATTGCGTTGTTGCGCAATAAATATGACTACGTTATTTTTGATACCCCTCCCATTATTCCTGTCACCGATGCCGGAGTCCTTGCCGCGCAGACTGATGGCGTGGTCATGGTTATTCAGGCAAACCGCACGCAAAAGAGTGTGGTCCAGCATGCTGAAACCCTGCTTAAGCAAGCGCAGGCCAAGATGCTCGGCTATATTCTTACCAATGTCCAGTATCACGTTCCGGATTATATTTATCGATACCTCTAGTGTTGAGTATCGAGTATTGAGTATTGAGAAAAACCCAAGATACGGAAGTTAAAATAATAACTTTTAGCGAATTAAGAGTATGGCAAAAAGGAATTGAGTTAACAAAGGCTATATATAAGATAACCGATGAATGGAGATGTTTTTTTACTGAACTTTGTTTGCGTAATGATTTTGAAATTAGTTAATAGAATATGAATTTGTTTTTACTCAATACTCACGACTCAATACTCAATACTAATTAGGAGGAATTACAATGCGATTTTTAGTTACTGGTGGCGCCGGCTTCATCGGATCTCATATCACTGAACGTTTACTGAAAGAGGGGCATTTTGTACGCGTGCTGGATAACTTCTCCAGCGGAAAAGAAGAGAATTTATCTTTTACTCACGACTCACGACTCAATACTCAATACGAGCTTTTAAAAGGCGATATCCGCGACAAATCCACCTGCGACAAAGCTTGTGCCGGCGTAGATTATATCTTACATCAGGCTGCCTTGCGCAGCGTTCCTAAGTCTATGAAGGATCCGGAAAGTTACAATGATGTCAATATCAACGGAACCTTGTATTTGCTGCAGGCAGCCCTTAAAAATAAGGTTAAGCGTTTTGTCTTTGCTTCCTCAAGCTCTGTGTACGGGGATACCGATCAGTTTCCGGAACGAGAAGATATGTATCCTTTGCTTATTTCGCCTTATGCTTTAAGCAAGCTAGCCAATGAGTATTATTGCCGCATTTTTAGCAATGCCTGGGGCCTTGAGACTGTAGGCTTGCGTTATTTTAATGTGTTTGGCCCGCGTCAGGCCTTGGATGATGAGTATGCGGTGGTTATTCCTAAATTTATCCACTGTATTTTACATGATGAGCAGCCGCCCATCTTTGGCACGGGCAAACAGTCGCGCGATTTCACCTATATTGATAATGTCGTGGAAGCCAATATTCTCGCTGCCACTGCTGCGTTGAAGAATAAGCATGAAGTTATCAATGTTGCGAATGGCAAAGATACAACTGTCTTGCAGCTTGTCGATGGCATTAATAAGATTTTAAAAAAGAATATTACGCCAAAGTTTTTACCAGTGAGAGCTGGCGATGTCTTCAAAACATTGGCTGATGTTACTAAGTTGAAGAACACGCTTGGCCTTAAAAATCCCATTGATTTTGACGAGGGTCTTCGTCGCACCGTAGATTGGTTTAAGAACAAGAAATAACAGCAAGGGACAACCCTGCGTTAGGCGCAGGGACTGTCCCCGCTCATTTACTTGTCAGCCCAGAGGGGACTGTCCCTTAGGGAGCGTAATAT
>JAGOIJ010000017.1 GCA_017995695.1 Candidatus Omnitrophota bacterium
TTGTTCCGGTTCAGGCAAAAGCACCTTGCTTAGGCTTATGACGGGGGCGCTCACCCCTGAAGAGGGCAGTGTTTCAATTAAAGGTAAGGATATAACCAAGATTTCACGAAATGAACTGGATGAGGTAAAGAAAGCCTTTGGTATGTCGTTTCAATATTCTGCTTTGCTTGATTCATTAACAGTTGAAGAAAACGTTGCCTTGCCGCTGCGTGAACATACCAAATTAGCCGATGAAATTATCACTATTATTATTAAATTAAAACTTTCCTTGGTTGGGTTGCGTGGGTACGAAAAGTATTTTCCTTCGCAGATTTCCGGAGGCATGCGTAAGCGCGTCGGGTTAGCGCGCGCGATTGCCCTTGATCCCGATATTGTATTCTACGATGAGCCTACATCCGGGTTGGATCCGGTGGTAGGAGGCGTAACTGATAAGCTGATAAAGGATTTAAGCGAGAAGCTTAATATTACTTCAGTCGTAGTTACCCATGATATGCAAAGTGTTTTTAAGATCGGCAATAGAATTGCCATGGTGCATAAGGGCGCAGTTATTGAGATCGGCACTCCTCAAGAGATACAAAATTCCGCCAATCCCTATATTCAGCAATTTATCAATGGAAGGCCTGATGGGCCAATTGATTTTTTTAAAGAAAATACTGGTATTCCTGAAGCGTTGGGTTTGTAAAAGAAAAGAGGATAACGAATGAAAAGAATAGGCAAAGAATTTAGCGTTGGGTTGTTCGTGCTTGTTTGTATTGCCGGCCTTGCGTATCTGACATTTTCAACAGGCAAGGTTGATCTTAAGCAGGAAGGGTATGCTATCTATGTTCTTTTTAACGATGTCGCAGGCTTAGAGAATAAAGCTCCGGTTATGCTGAATGGCTTAGAGGTCGGCAAGGTAGACGGTATAAGCATTGCCTATGACGCCGATAAGACGCAGATTAAACTCAAGCTTTGGATAGACGAAAAGGCAAAGATAAGGGAAAATCCTGTTATTTCTATTAAAACTCTAGGGTTGATGGGTGAGAAATTCATTCAGATAACGTCTGCGCAGGGTGAGAATTTCCTTCCGCCCGAAGCTGTTATTACGGGAAAACCGTATCTTGATTTGGATGCGCTTATGGAAGAAGCGCAGGCGATGACACAAGAGATCTCCGGCCAGGTTAGCGTTCTCCTAGCGAGTCTTAATAGCACTGTCGAGAATAATCAGGGTAGCGTTAATCAAATTGTCAAGAACCTAGAAGTAACCACACAGAACTTTGCGGAATTTAGCGCCGACGTTAAACGGCATCCCTGGAAGCTGATTATGAAGGGCAAGGAAAAAGAGAGTAAAAGGTAACATCACTATTGAGGAGGAGCTATGAAAAAGCTGCTGTTAGTAATGCTGTTAGCGTTGTGGGTGCTGATTCCTATGTTTGCTTTTGCTCAAACTGCCCAGATTATTGATGTTAAGGGCGATGTGCAGGTGAGGATGGCTGCGGTTGCAGTTTGGGAAAAGGCGGCCCAGCAAATGCTCCTCGGCAATAATGCGGAAATTAAAACCGGCATTGCCAGCCAGTGCACGCTTGCTTTTGATCTGGAACGCAACAATATCCTTACGGTGAAGGAAAATTCCTTGATCAAATTAGCCAGTATTAAGCCGGGTAAGGTTGATCTTTCTGAAGGAAGGGTTTTTACGTTAATTAACAGTATTGCTAAAGTTGAGAAATTTGAAATAAAGACTCCTACGGCAATTGCCGGCGCCCGAGGAACAGGATGGGGCACAGGATATAATGGCGCATCAACAGATGTTTCCTGTTTTGAAAATACGGTCTATGTCCAGGGCTTGGACGCAAACGGAAACCCCACCAGCGAGCAGGATCTTGCCGAAGGATTTGGATTGGATATCCCCGAGGGTGGCATGTTAGGTGAATTGCAGCCTCTCGATGATGCTGATAGAAGTGAATGGAATGAATTTTCTAGCTATGCTGATGGCTTAAGCCAGGGTTCGGGCAATGCGGATGATGATTTAGGAATAGATGATGCCGGCCCAGGCGCTTTTGAAGATGCGTTAGGTGAAGGGCGCGATGATTATCGGGATGGCATTGATGAGATGCGCCGACAGGAAGAAGAGATTAAGCAGGAACCTGTCCAATCAGAGTATCCGGATACAAACGTTGAAGGTCCGTATTAAACAGATTTTTGAATAAGGTTTTTGTTGAAGTAGCAGAGGAGGGTCCATGGCAAAGAAACCAATATTTAGGGTAATAATGGCTGTTGGAATGATTTTGTTTACGCAAGCATCGTTGTGTCTTGCGCAAACCAATGAAGAGCAGCAGGATGAACGATTGCGCTCAAGTCAGCTTCAGCAAAAACCCCCTGCCTATAAAACTTCAGCCAGCGCTGGGGTATTTGTGGGTTTTGATTCCAATGTTAATCTAACCCCTACGCGCAAAGGCGATGTCTTTGAAGAGGCATTGTTTGCTTTTACCTTGCTTGCTAAAGCTCCGGGTAATTCCAAGTTTACCCTGAACTATCACTTTGATTCTTTGATGTATAATGAGATTACCGATGCCTCGCTTATTTTGAATCATCTGCGCTTAACCATAAGCAAGTCTATGTTGCGCTCGCTTGAGTTTGGCACAGGGTATGATTTGGGCGTTTTTACTTATCCGTATGCCGACAGCGAAAATTTTCTTTTTTCACAAAGCCTTTGCTTACTCTCGCTATTACTTTGCCAAGAAGGCTTATCAGCAATTGGGGTTTGAATGGGGGGTTAAGGATTATCTAGACAAGAAAGCGATCGCGCACACTCTAGGGGAAACGCAGGATAATGGTCGTCACGA
Source organism: Candidatus Omnitrophota bacterium (assembly GCA_017995695.1). GTDB lineage: Bacteria > Omnitrophota > Gorgyraeia > Gygaellales > Profunditerraquicolaceae > JAGOIJ01. The sequence goes on from JAGOIJ010000017.1 coordinate 2,823, forward strand.
CGAGAGAAAAAGCATCGAGTATAGTTTAGTTTCCGGAGCTTTTAAAGACTTATATCTGAAGCTGCGCGGCCGTTTTTCCCTGAATGATTCTAACGCCCGCTATCTTGATTTTTATGATTATACCTCGTTTGAAGTTGCGCCGAGTATTTCCTATAAGTTAATTGACACGGTGGATCTATTTACGGGTTTTAGCTATCTGCGCAAGAAATACTCAAGTCGTACGGTTATCGGCGGCGATGAGCGGGAAGAGAATACCATTTATTCGGCTAATGCCGGCGTGCGCGTTGCGGTTAACAAAAAAAATTCAGTATTGCTCAACTATATCTATCGCAATGGCTCTTCTAATGAGGCCCTGCATAAGTATACGGAAAACGTCATTAGTTGCGGTTGGCAGTATAATTTTTAGTAATGACATTGTTTAAAAAGCTGCCTTTTGAGTTTTGGGTCATTCTCGGATCTTGCCTTTTTATTGTTTTCCTCTCTGTTAATCATTTCTTTTTCGAATATGAGCTGCTCACCTACGATCTGCGTTTTCGCTTAAGACCTGCCTTGGATGTTTCAAAAGATATTGTCATAGTGGAAATTGACGATAGCACGCTTAAAAACTTGGGAACTTGGCCATTGCCGCGCGATTTTCATGCAAGCCTGGTACAGGTGCTTAAGGAAAGCGGGGCACGCGCGATTGTATTCGATATGCTTTTTAGCGAGCCTACGCTGCATGACGATATTTTTGCGCAGGCGCTGAAACGCGCGGGGAATGTGTATCTTGCCGAAACTATTGCTTTGCCGGAAGCGCGTTCGTTATGGTCAGCATCTATCGTGAGTGATCGGATGCAGGTTGACATAGCCGCTGATCTTAAGCAAGCTGCAGCTGGTTTTGGTTTTATCAATTGTTTTCTGGACCGTGATGGAAAGATCCGTAGCATTCCCGCAGTTATTGCTTATCAAGGCCGCATGATTCCTTCTTTGGGGCTTAAGGTTGCTTGTGATTTCCTGGGTCTGCCGTGGCAACGTGTGGTCGTCAAGAACGGTAAGGTAGAAATCGATCGTGCGCTGACATTGCCGCTAGTTTTTTCTCGCGCATTTTTAGTTAACTATCCCGATATCTGGGTTAATTCTTTTACGCATCATTCGTATTTTGAGATTCTCAAGGCGTATGCTGATCAGCAAAAAGGCGTGGCACCTTTCTTTAATCTCGCTAAACTTAACGGTAAGGTTTGTTTTGTCGGCTTGACAGCAACGGGTACCGGGGATTTCAGGGCGACGCCTCTTGAAGGAATGGTTCCTATGGTTAATTTGCAGGCAAGCGTCTTTAATAGCATTATAAATAGGGTTTTTATCAAGGATGTCGGTGTAGTAATTAATGCAGTGATTTGTTTGTTGGTATTTTTTCTTACCTTGCTTATGGGTTTACGCTTACGTCCATTCAAGGCTTTGGTTTGGAGCGCGTTGTTTGGGGCAGGGTTCGCCATGGTTGCCGTGCTGCTTTTTAGTATGGCCGGGATATGGATATATGTATTCCTGCCGTTAGTCATTATTCTTTGTACGTATACCGTTGTTACGCTGTACCGCTTCTTTAATGAAATAAAGGAGCGCCAACTCATTGAAAAAGAGCTTGAGATTGCCCGTTCCATACAAAAGAATTTTTTGCCCAAGGATATCCAGGCATTTCCCGGTATCGCGATCTCTGCGTTTATGCAACCGGCTAAATTCGTTGCCGGAGATCTCTATGATGTAGTTGTGCTTGATGATAACAAAGTCGGCGTGCTCATCGGTGATGTTTCCGGTAAAGGCGTTCCTGCGGCTTTGATTATGGCGCAGACAATTACATTATTTAGAATTTTTTCTAAGGAGTATGCGCATCCGCAGGAAGTTATTGCGAGAATGAACAATGAGCTGTACGGAAAGTTTGAAGGCAGATTTGTTACGTGCCTCTATCTAATTATTGATACTGATCGTAAGCTGGTCGAGGTTGCGTCAGCTGGGCATGCGCCGTTGTTTGTGTTGCGCGCCAGCTTACACCAAGTCGAAGATGTCGCGTTAGGTGCGGGATTGCCTTTGGGAGTTATGGATGAGGCAGAATACGAGCATCGCGAGTTTTCTTTGGGGGCGGGGGATAAAGTGGTTATTTTTACCGATGGCGTTTCTGAAGGGCGTAATCAAGAAGGAAAAGAATTTGGTCTTGAGGCAGTGCAGCAGGTAATGAAAACTAAAGGAGACGCATCAGGCGCAGAACTTGCCGAAGAGATCAAAAAGGCGTTGTTTCATTTTTGTCTGCATGCCCCGCAGCACGACGATATAACCTTATTAGTGTTGGCGCAGGATAGCTAGTAACCAGCATAATCTTATGATTGAAGAGGCGCGGCAATTAGAAAAAGAAGCGTACGCGTTGCTTACTCAAGAAAAATATGGAGAAGCCTGTCGTTTATTTAAAAAAGCCGCTGAATCATTTTGCGCGGGGCATAATCACAAAGAAGCAGCGTTGTGCTTCGCTTCTGCTGCGAGCTGTTGGGCAATTAAATCTGGGGAGAAGACCTTTCAGCTTGCTGCGCAGACGTATGAGCTTGCAGCTAAGGAGGCGCATAAGGCAGGAGATCTTGATTATGCGTCACTGTTGTATAAATACGCAGCTTCAAATTATGAGCGCGATCTTGAGTTCATCAATTTCTCTGACTGCGTTTATCAATCACGCGAGTGTAAACGGCAGTTTTTTTGGCTTAGCCTTCTTCAGCCGCGCAAGATCCATTCCATCGCACACCATCGTCTGGAGAGTGGTCCGGCGTCGATCATGCGCCATGCATGGGGATGGTTTGCGCTTTCTATTTCCCATGCTGTGTGGGGGCATGGAGAGCGTCCTTTCCGCGCGCTGGGGTTTGCGTTGGGGGTAATTTTAACAAGCGCTTTTTTATATTCTTGGGGTTCCGCAGTTTCTTACGGACTGGTAGTGAAGCCAGATTTATTCGAGGCGTTGTATATGAGTGTTATTACCTTTTCAACGGTTGGTTACGGCGATGTTACGCCTCATGGCGTCATCAAAATTGTAGCTATGGTTGAAGCGTTAAGTGGCATGGTGCTCATTCCGGTCTTTATAACTGGCCTCTCTCGTAAATACCTCAGAATATAAACTTGAAATCAGATTATGTTCTTGATTGCCGTCTTTCCTTCAAATTCTAGAAAAGCGTTGAATTCAGGGACAAGTTTATAGGGGGGAGTTTATTTAATGGTATTTCCTCGCGTAAGTGTTTGTATGCCAGTTTTTAATGGTTGCGCATTTATCCGAGAGGCGCTTGAATCGGTGCTGCGTCAAACATTTTCTGAATTTGAGGTTGTTATCGTCGATGATGGCTCAACAGATAAGACGATGGAATACATTTATTCATTTAATGATCCGAGAATACGCGTTTTTCGTAATGCCAACCGATTAGGCAGTGTTCTTAACCATAATCGCTGCGTAACATATGCGCAAAGCGCTTACATTAAGTTGTTCCATCAGGATGATACGCTTGCTATGTCATGTCTTGAAGAACAAGTGCGTGTGCTTGATGAGGATCCGGCTGTCGGCTTTGTTTTTAGTTGCTCGTACGCAATTGATGAGCGGGGGAGCTTGCTTTATAAGAGAACGCCGCCTTTTTCTCAAGGGAGGATCGGAAAGCAGCAGATTTTAAGAAAATATTTCTTTCAATTAGACTATAACTTTATTGGCGAGCCGCCAGTAGGGATGCTACGCAAGAGTATGCTTGACAATAAACCTTTGTTTACCAGCGAATGGCGTAGCAGCGATATTGAGCTTTGGACACGGATTAACCTTTCTCATCCTTGTTTTTTTATTGATAAGCCTTTAGCATATATCAGAAAGCATGATGGACAATCGTACGCACGTACGCGTGATAGTATCGTGAGTGCGCTTGACGATAATAGGCGTTTATGCCTCACTGTTTTAAGGTACGATATCCCATTCTTAATACGATTTTCTTTAGCTGTCGAATTTATGCTTCGTATTCCGATTCTTTTGATAGGCAGAAGTATCAAAAAAGTATCAGGCCTTTCTTCAAAAGTGCTTTTGGTGTATTGTTTACGAAATAAAATTGATTCGTTTTTCCGTCGCAACACATGAAAAGAAAAACTGTTACCTTAGAGAAATATAAGATTCATCCCACGGCTCAGATTGCAAGCAAGGCTCGCTTAGGCAAAGGTGTGATTGTCGGCGCTCATGCCATTATCTATGATAATGTAGAATTGGGCGATTATTGCGTGGTAGGGCCGCACGTTATTATCGGTGAACCCGATGAGCGTTTTTATGAATCCAAGGCATATCGTTTTTCTAAGACAATCATTGGAAATCGAGCATTGATTCGATCGGGAACCATCATCTATGCGGGATGTTCCATTGGTAGCTTCTTTCGCACGGGGCATTATGCGGTCATCCGCGAAAAAACAAGAATCGGCGATCACTGTTCATTCGGGACGCTTGCCCAAAGCGATGGCAACTGCCGCATAGGCAATTATGTGCGCATCCATTACAATGCGCACATATGCCAAAAGGCAATTGTTGGTAACTTTGTTTGGATATACCCTTATAGTATACTTGTTAATGATTTGCATCCGCCTTGTAATCAATGCAAGTAGGGGCCGCAGATAGATGAATATGCTGTTGTGGCTACGCGATGCATTATTTTCCCCGCAGTCAAGCTTGGCCGATCGTGTTTAGTGGGGGCAGGGTCTGTGGTGACTAAGGATGTTCTACCGGAGACCTTTGTGTTCGGTGTTCCTGCAAGAAAAGTAAGTTCTGTGCGCGATATCCCGTGTTCTTCTAAGCGTGTAGCTACGCCTTATCCTTGGCCTACCCACTATACCAAAGGTTTCCCTTGGAAAAAGAAATCTTTGCCGTAGCATAGAAAGAGATACCGTGGAATTACCCATACTCAAAACAAAAAGAAGGTTTTTCTTAGCCAAAAAGATTGTACTATTTTTGTTTGGCGTTGCCGTATACCATTTTATTGGTAAGAGAATAGTTGCCCTTAGAAAGAAAATTGTTTTTTTTATTAAAAAACATTTCTTTCTATTTTTTGTTAAAAATCAGTTATTGCCCGATAATAAGATTCAGGATTTTGTGCATAACCAGAAGTTTTGGTTTTACGGAGAAAAAGAAAGTCTATCTTTAGGCAAGCCTATTTCTTTCTTTGATGAAATTTCTCCGAGAATGAGGGTAGGCCAAACCATTTCGTATCAATCGCCAAGGCCGTATGTTTGCGAAATCAACAACGTGCTATGCATGGGTAAGAGCATGTTGGCAATGACGAAGAATGGATTTATTTTGCCGCAGGCTTCCGCAGGCGTGATTATGTTCCCTGAAGTATGGGCACAGCAAGAAATCGTAAATTTCTTACGTAGCCGTTACGCCTGGTCTCATCTTGAGCTTGAGAGCGCTTTTTCTTTAGTTAGCACCTGGTGCTGGAATTATTTTCATTGGATGTTTGATGCGCTTGCGTCGTTAAGAAGCTTAGTTCATTATGAGCAAGTAACGGGAGTATCTCCAACGATAATAGTTCCGAATGACATATCAAAGTGGCAGATTGATTTATTACAATTGGCAGGTTTTAGTCTTAAGAGGTGTTTATATTGGGATTCAGCTTGCACAAGGATTAATACGCTCATTGTTTCATCGACGATGATTAATAATGATTATGATGTGCAGCAGCCGGAGTATTGCCTGCGTCCATCGGCGTGCTATTGGCTCAGAGATCGTATTTTAAGTAATATGCCTGGCCAAGCGAAGCAGCACTATGATGCCAAGATTTTTATCTCTCGCGTAAAATCAAGAGGAAGAAAGATTATCAATGAAGATCAGATTATGGATGTCCTTGGGCCGATGGGGTTCAAGAAAATATGTCCGGAGGATATGACAGTGCATCAACAGATTATGGTATTTAGTCACGCAAAGGTTATTGTTGGTTGCGGCGCAGGGCTTACTAATATTATGTTTTCTAACCAACCAATTGTCATTGAGTTATTATCTGATTCGCATCTTCAGGTCCCGATGCATTATTATTTTCAGTTGTCTACCATGTTCCATGCGCAGTATGGTGTTTTAACAGGTACTGCCTTTAACGAGGCCAAACACCCCTATTGGCGTGATTTTGTTGTTGACGCTAGAAAATTATCTGCTTTAATAAGAAAATTATAATTTCGGAGAGTTGTTTATGTGTAACAGAATTGTTTTGATCAGGCCAAATATCTGCGTGCGTAAGGAATTTACATTCCATAATTTGACGAGCCCTCCTTTGGGGTTGGCATATTTAGCCGCAAGTCTTATTGAGCAAGGATTTGAAGTTAAGATTATAGATATGGTGCTTGTCGATGAAGGTACGCGGCCTTATCGAGATACGCATACCTGTTATGGGCAAGCAGATGATAGCTTGGTTGCCCAACTAAAAGCTTATGGGCCAGCAATAATTGGCATAGGAAGTTTTGTTTCGCAATATGCCCGCACTAAGGAAATTGTAGCTGCGATTAAGGGATCAGGTATAAGCGCCAATATTGTTTTAGGTGGCGCTGGCCCAAGCTCGATGCCAGCAAGAATGTTGCTTGAAGCAGGGGCCGATTTTGCGCTTCAAGGCGAAGCAGAAAGAACTTTTCTTGAGCTTGCCATGTGCCTTAGGAATGGCGATTATGAGAAGACTAAACATATTGATGGTATTGTGTTTAAAGAGAAAGAGAAGGTGGTAGTTAGGCCAAAGCAACATTATGAAGATGATTTAAATCTTCTCCCTTGGCCAGCAAGACAACTCTTTGATAACGCCCGCTATCTACGTTGTCATGAGCCAATGCCGATTATTACGTCTCGCGGATGCCCAGGAAGATGCGCTTTCTGTAGCGCGTATCTTATAGCAGGCCGGAAATGGCGCGGGCGTGACCCAATCGATGTAGTCAATGAGATTGAAGAGATAAATAAGATATGGGGCTATAAAATTATTTCTATTTTTGATGATGCATGCAATGTCGATTCGCAAAGGCTTATTGCCATATGCCGGGAACTTGTGAAAAGAAAATTGAAAATTAAATTAGTGTTTCCGCACGGTCTCATTATTAAATATATTACAAAAGAGGTTCTTTATTGGATACAGCAAGCAGGAGGGGTGTCTCTGACCATCCCAATAGAGCATAGTAATAATACTATGAGGAACCACATCATAAGGAAAGAAGTAGAAATCCAAGAAATATTAAACGTCTTAACATGGTGTAGGGAATTTAGGCTTCTTACAAATGTAAATTTTGTCTTGGGCATGCCGGGCGAAACAGAAGAAACATTATTAGAAATAAATAATTTTGTCAAAGATAATGCGTTGCTTTTTGATTCCATTGGATTATATTTTGCAACCCCTTTTCCTGGAACGCCTTTTCATGAACGGTGCGTTAAAGAAGGATATCTTGCCGAGAGCGCAGAAAATGATTACCTTGAATTTGATGTTTTTGCCCCCGTCATTACTACTTCCACATTATCAGGAGAGCGGGTCCACAATTATAAAGAAATGATTCTTAAAACTTTTTTGGATTACCGCAAGCATGAATTGCCTGCTGATTTCATTCGGTTAGCTATGCGTAAACCTGACGATGAAATGTTACAACGCATTAACGAAATATACTTTTCTGCTTTAAATTCCTGATACGTGTTGAGCGTTGTTTTTTCGCGCGGCATGTATATAAAAGAATAACTAAATGATTATCTTCCTTTTTCTGCCAATCGCGTTGTTTATTCTTGTAATCGGACTAAGCTTTCCTCTCGTTAATGATGAAATTCCTTTTTATAAGATAATTATCGACTTTCCTTACGCATATTTTCACCCTGAACATATTGGTGCGCTGATCAGGACGCTGCCGTTCCCCGGGTATTTTTTTATGCAATCACTTATCGGTAAATTGTTTGGGTTTGAAATCTGGAAGTTAAGGATGTTTAATGTTTTCTGCGGATCTTTGGCAATCGTCGTTTTCTTTAAACTGCTGTTGCGCTTAGAGTGGCTTGCGATCAAGCGCGAGTCAGCGCTGGTTGTTTCCTGCTTGCTGCTTTTTTCTCCTTATTTTTTCATGTCGAGTTATTTGATCTATACCGATATGCCCGCGCTTTTACTTGCCTTGGTAGCAACGTATGCGTATATTAGGAAACGATGGTTTTGGGTAGCTAGTTTTTCGCTTTGCGCACTTATATTCAGGCAAAGTTATCTGTTTCTCATTGTTGCGTTTTTATGCGATTCTGTTTATTCCACAAGAGGAAGATCTAAGGGTAGTTTAATCGGCCTTGGTTTAATGTTGTCGCTCGCAATTGTTTTGTGTGTTTCTGCTGCTATATTTCCTAAAGCCCTATTATTCCATAGATATATCCCTCTTCAGTTTGATCAGTATACTTTGATTCGGCAATTATCGTTATTCAATGTCTTACTGGTTTGTATTGGTATTTATACATTGCCGTTGTTATGTTTGGCTGGAAAGGATGTAATCCGATTGCGGAATGTTGCGATTGCCGTTTGTCTTTCGCCGCTTTTCTTGCTTAAACCTTTTTATGTTTCTTTTTCGCTGTTTGGCGGTGGAGTAGGCTTTAATACAGTGAAAGCATTTACTCAAGCTACGGGTATCCCGTCATTGATTATCTTGATACCTTTTTGGATGCTGGGAATCATGATAGTTGCGGCGATTGTTCAAGAGGCTATAAGAAGCAGGACCCTGACGCTTTTTCATTTTCAGTTTTTTTGTTTTCTAGCTGCGGTGTTATGTTCTTCTTTCTTTAATGAACGGTATTTTCTCGCCGTTTTGCCTTCCTTGTTTATTGTGCTGATAAATAATAACAGAATGCCGCAGAAAAGATTGTTTCCTATTTTCTTAATAGGGATTCTTGTTGTTTTGACGATCGTTGGTTTTTACGTGTATGTGTTAGGAAGGGGGAGCTTGCTTTATAGGTAGCGTAAGGAAGTCTAGAAGTATGTTTCCCAAAGTTGCCATAAACCTACAATTAAAATAAGTGCACCGAGGGCAAGGTGAATTTTCTTTTCGTTAATCCTTTTGGTAATGAATGGACCTAGGGGAGCAACGAGTATGGCCCCCAGGACTAGGGCAAGCGTGAGTTCCCAGTGTAAACTTTTTGATGAAACCATCGCACGGGCGAATTCCTTGACAGAAATCGAGAAAAAAGCGCCCGGTGATTCTTTGAGGGTCACGGTTATCACATAGGTAAGAAACGAAACAAGACATATCGGCGCTTCCGCTAGTGTCGTTACGCCGATAGCTGCTTTATGTTTTTGTCCGGAAATAATTTGGCCAGCGGTGACAATTGGGCCAAAGCCGCCGCCGGAAATTCCTTTATTAAAGGCGCTGATTAGTCCGATCCCGATTATTTTCTTCCAGGAGAAGATATAGCGCTTGTTGCGCAGTATGATAATACCCATGATCGTGACCAGTGCGCCGATGTATGTTTTAAGGGCAACCTTGGGGATTCTGATAGCGGTAGATGCTCCAACGATAGCGGCAATAACACCGAAGATAATAATGGCAGCGGCTATCTTAAGATCGCGTGATTCAAACGTAAATGACACGTTATTAAAACGGTGGTGAAAGATTGATGCGGTTAGGCCTCCTAATGCCTGCGAGATGAGGATTGCGGGCACTACCGCCAGAGGCTCAAAGCCAAAAATGATCAACAGGGGACTTAAGATCGTGCCATATCCCATTCCGAGTGAGGAGTCGAGGCATTCGCCGATAAAGGCAAGAGCAACAATTAGAAGAAAAAGACCGATAGTGAGTTCCATATAGTTTCTCATACTAGCATACTGTGGTAAGAAGTAAAGCTTTTTTAAAATGACTTGAATGTATTTAAATGCCGGATATAATAATACGTAACCCTTTTGCAAATAATTTTTTTTCAATCCTCACCACGTAATAGCTCGAGAATAACACTATGGATTTTTTTGTTGTCGGAACAGGCCGTTGCGGAACAAGGATGCTACGGGACATTCTTAATCTTCATTCCTCGATTTACATCCCCCACGAAACCCACTGGATTCCCACGATGTACAATTTCTTCGGTCTCACCGTTAATCGCTTTGAGGCATACAAAGATATACTTGAGCGCACTTATCATGTTACGGGCATACGCACAATAGACCGCATCATGCAGGATTTTACGATAGAAAAGGCTGAATTTTATCAAACGCTGGAGCTTGAAGTGGCGGGCAAGGGAGGCGTGAGCGTAGTCGGTTTTAACCAAGCGTTCTATCAGTATTGCAGCAGACTGAAGCAAAAAAGCATCTGTGGCGATAAGACCCCGGAGTTCGGTTTTTATATGACATTGTTGCAACAGCTTTGGCCGAGCACTCGCTTTATTCATATTGTTCGCGACGGAAGAGACGTTGCGCTTTCCATGTCAAAACATGCCGGTTTTCAGAGGATGGTAGCATTAAGGATTAACAATTGGTGTCCTGTGGGGTTTAATGGGTACTACCGTATTTTTGATCATAAAGATAGAAAGGGCGCTTTGTCTGCGTTGAGTTTCTTGAGTGGATTGGCTATGATCAAGCGTCCCGAGGTCCCCCTTACTGAGTATATTCGCCTTTGGGAAAGCCGCCTTACGCGGATTCTCGATGAAAGCAGCAGATTAAGGCCGGGCAGTTATCTTGAAGTTAAATATGAGGATTTGTTAAAAGAACCGAAACGCGCAATCAGCCGTATAGCTGCGTTCCTTTCTCTTTCGGTTTCTCCTGAATGGATCAGCGCGGCCGAGTCTATTATTATCCCGAATAATTACCACAAGATTAGCGATAATGTTCTGTATCGGGCATTAACAGATGTTTCGTCAGAGACGTTAAAAAGGGTCGGCTATGCATCCTAAAGAGGAATTCTACGATTTTGAGATATTGATAAAATCATTTATGCGTTTTGGTAAGCTTTGTGCTCTCATAGAAAGCATTGACCGATTTTATCCTGGAGTCACTATTCGAGTCGTGGATGACAGCCCTGCGAGCGAGAAGCGTGATGAAGCTTGGAGAAGGTTAGGCCAGCGGGAAAATACTAACCTTTATTTTTTGCCATTCAATTCCGGGGTATGCAAGGGAAGAAATTTCTTGGTTAGTAAAGCCACAAAGCCATATTTTGTATTAGTCGATGATGATAACGAATTTACTGAACACACCGATCTTGGTAAACTTAGGGCTATTTTGAAAGCGGACAGGCGTTGCGTTATCGCCGGAGGTGGTTATTTGAATTGCGGTATTTCACAGCACAGCTACTTTGGTCATGCTGAGCAGAGAGGAAACGAGATTACCCGTTATCAATACGGAGCGTATGCGCCAAGAAGAAAAGTCGCAGGAGTCGTGTGTATTCCTTGCAGGATTACGCATAATTTCTTCATGGCTAATACGTATTTATTCAAGCAGCGCAATATTTTGTGGGATGAGAGGTTAAGGGTGCGCGAGCATGTCGTTTTTTTCTTATTATTACCGGAAGATCTGCGTGTTTACTATGTCCCTGAGGTTTTTGTTAATCATCATCATAGCCGGCAGAAAGACCCAAGGCCGTCGGTTTTTGATCCGGATGCCGAATATCTGAAATTCAGGTTTAATGAGCGGGAATTGCATCGCTACGAAGAACTTGAACATGTGAAGATTAATCTAACTCCCGTCAGCGTATACGACAAGGAGAGCCGTTGGGCCAAGATTAGGCGTTTACTTCGGCTGCCTGGCAGAATTGTTCTCCTCTAGCTATGGTACTATACAATCCGCAAGAGCCGATAATCTATCTTCATATACCTAATTGCGCAGGAACGTATGTCAGGAAGGTGTTAAGCGGATGGTTCAAAGATAATGCGTATCCGCATGATTTCTCGAACCAGGGCAGCGTCGCTCCTGTAAGGCACGCCTTAAGACCCGGTATCTGTATCCACGGCCATTTCAATATTCGTAAGCACATAGGGGTTCAAGAGTATTATCCTTGCGTAAAACAATTTCTTGCTATTATCCGCGATCCATTTGATATAGTAGTGGCGCATTATTTTTATGCAAAGGCGCGCTTGGCGGCCGGTGATTTTATAATGAGCGGCAGGTATAAAACATTTCCTGAAAGTCTGGACGCATATCTAAAGCAAGAGATTTGCGCGCCCGACTACCGTCCTAATATGCTTAATTTTATGCCCCTGGCAATGAATTGTTCTAACTATAAGGTCATTATTGAACAGTATTTTGTTTATATTGGTTTAGTGGAAGATCTGCAATTTTCTGTGAACAGGATTGCCGCATGTCTTGGCTTTAGACCAGAGCAAGTACCCGCGAACGAGTGTGTTGATCATAGCGATCAGGCGGATAAAAGAGTGCGCCAAGAATTTATCAAAGCTCACCCGCTTGAATATGCGTTATACGAATACGTAGCAGAAAACTATAAGAAATGGTAAATGATGTAGCTATTTCGGCCAAGAATATTTCGAAAAGTTTTACGATCTGTGCCTCGCCCTTGTTTCGCCTGCTGAAGGTTGCAGCGCCGGGTGTGTTTGCGCATAGGGATCGTTTCCGGTGCCCAACACAAGAATTTTGGGCGCTGCGGGAGATTAGTTTTGAACTCAGGCGTGGTAGTGTTTTAGGCGTGATTGGCAGAAACGGATCGGGAAAAAGCACACTGCTGCAAATTATTTGTGGGATCATGAAGCCAACGGGCGGTAACGTGACTGCGCGCGGCAGAATCGGAGCGGTTTTGGAGCTGGGGAGCGGGTTTAACGATCAGTTCACGGGAAGGGAGAACATATTTTTTAATGCCGCGATACTCGGCATCAGCAGAAATGAAGTCAAGAGGAATCTTGATGCTATTATTGAGTTCGCAGATATCGGTGATTTTATTGATCGGCCGGTTCGGATGTACTCGCGGGGGATGGTTATGCGTCTGGCATTCTCTATTTCAGTTAATGTGCAGCCAGACATCTTGCTTATTGATGAGGCATTGGCGGTTGGAGACGCAGCGTTTCAATTCAAGTGTATTGATCGTTTGTCCGAATTGAGGGCTTCCGGAGTAACCGTTGTATTAATTTCTCACGAAATGGGAATGGTGAGGAGTTTCTGCGATAAAGCGCTGTACCTTTCTCAAGGGCGGGTACGTCAGTTCGGCGCTACTGACGAGGTGGTGGAATCATATTTTATGGATATATGCCAGGAGAAAATAAGGACGTTAGGTTTTCAAAAGGAAGTAAAACGGAAAAAGAATATTGGCGGTGTGAAAAATTCTGCGTTCGGCACTCATGAAGGGCAGATCGTGCGGGTCAGTTTTGCCGATGGCTTACCGCAGGGGACATTCAGGGTCGGGGAAAAAGTTACTGTTGAAGTAACGGTTGCCTTGAAGGATTCAGTTAAACGGCCGCGTCTATCCTTTTATGTCCAAAATAGGCAGCTATTTCATGTGGGCGGAGTGCAGGTTTACGGAGCGGCCAGAGATTCTCAATCAAGCTATCATCTTGTATTTGTGTTTTCTTTCTTTGCGCATCTTGCTCCGGGGGCTTACTTTATTACGTTGGTACTACAAAACCAGTTATCCGATTCTGATATCATAGTCATTGAGAAGCAGGTGGCAGCGTTATCATTTGATATTATGTCTATCGGTCAGACGCCATTTTTAGGCACGGTAGATTTAAAAGTCCTGGCTTGCCAAAAAGAATGATCCCATGAGGTATCGAAATTATCTTTATCTATTGCGTGTAATGATTTGGCATGATATTGAATCACATTATAAAGGAACGGTAGCAGGTAAGTTGTGGTTAGTGATAAGCCAGTTAATGCAGATTGCTACATTTACTTTTGTATTCTCCTATCTTTTAAAATTAAAGACTAATATCAAAGGAGCCCATGAGGATATCTATACTTATGGAATCTGGTTTTTTGCAGGTCTTCTGCCTTGGACTGCGTTTTCCGCGGGCATTACCCGCGCTTCAGTGTCAGTAATTAACCAGGTTAATCTGGTTAAAAGAGTAATATTTCCGCTTGAAATTATTCCCCTAGTTCCGATTATTTCTGTATTTATTGAGAGCCTGGTGGGATTCGCCGTGTTGGTTGTTGCGGCATTGTTGGTATTAAAAGTATTTCATTTCGCTATGATTTTATTGCCCGTCGTTTGGATTGCGCAACTATTGTTTACTGCAGGAATTGGATATATGCTTGCTGGATTCACCGTATTCTTAAGGGATATTCCTCGCGCTACGGAAGTGCTGATTCATCTTTGGTTCTTTTTTACTCCCATTGCCTATCCTGTTTCTGTGTTTTCGGATCAATTAAGAAGGCTATCATTTTGTCTGAATCCGTTGGCATTGTATTCTCAGATGTATCGCGAACTTGTGCTGTCAGGGTCAAGCGCTTATTGGCGTGAGTTTGTCTGGATGTTTGCGGTATCGCTGGTGGTGTTTTTGATTGGCTTTGGTTTTTATAAGCGCGCAAGCATAAATTTTTCAGAAGGGGTTTAATAAAGATACAAACACGTATTTTTTGAAAAGGTGAAAATCCGACCATGAGAACCTGCGTAATTATTCTGGGTATGCACCGCAGCGGTACGTCAGCGCTAGCCGGGGTATTGCACATTTTAGGTCTCAATCTTGGAAAGGATCTATTAGCTGGCAATGAGTTTAATATTAAAGGATATTTCGAAAACCGGAAACTCTACATTATTCACGAAAGGTTATTAAGAAGCTTGAACTCCGGCTGGCACGACGATGCCGATTTGCCTCTCGGTTGGCACGTATGGCCCGCTCTTGATGCGTATAAAGAAGAAATCAAGCAGGTTCTTGTTGGTGATTTTGGTTCTTCAGATACCTTTTGTTTAAAAGATCCGAGGTTTGCTATCCTGTTACCTCTTTATGTTGAGATTTTTAATGAGCTCATGATAGATCCCTGTTTCATTATTATGAAGAGAAGTATTCCTGAAATTATGCAATCGCTGAATGCGCGGGATGGCTTACCGGAAGACAGGATCCTGGCATTGTATAGCAAGTATGCCGCATGTATCGAAACGTATACGCTGGGCAAAAAACGCATTACCCTTTCTTTTGACGATCTGCTCAACAATACCGAAAAAACAATCGATGTTATTAAAAATGGCTTAGGCCTTCAGCTTAAGGAATATGCATTGGTTGAAAAAGAAGTAAGAGGATTTCTTGAGCATCAATTAAAGCATTACCATGTCACAGACGTAGGGTATATACAACAGTTGCGAGAGGAAAA
>JAGOIJ010000161.1 GCA_017995695.1 Candidatus Omnitrophota bacterium
ATCCAGATGCCTGGCATGGATGGCGTTGAAGCTACCGATATTTTGAAAAATAATGAGTCAACACGAACAATCCCTATAGCCTACCTATCAAACATCGTTGATGAAAAACAGGTCAAAGATGGTTTCGTCCCTGGCAGCAGAATCGGAAATCTGCATTTCATACCCAAAACCTACAGCGCTGAGAAAATCCTTGAGTTAGTCAGCGTTTGCGTGCGGTAATCTCTCATTTTCTTTACCCCCGAATTATCAGTTTACACCAAACTTCGGCGGTGTTATAATTTTTCCCGATGAGTGAAATGAGTTACGAACTTATTGAGCATACTGCTGATGTGGGCATGCGCGTCAAAGGTCCTGATATGCAGGCGCTCTTTAAGAATGCCGCGCTGGCGATGTTTGACGTCATCGCAGGAGTTGCATCAGCTCACCCCCAGATTAACCAGACTTTAGTGCGGAAATTTACCATTAAGCAGCAGGCAGAGAATTCCGAAGAATTGCTGATTCATTGGCTTAATGAATTGCTCTCTTTGTCATCCGCAAAATCTTATGTTTTCTTTAAGTTCATCATTCAGTCGATAAATGAACATCGCATCGAAGCTTTTGTTGAAGGCGCACCATCGGAATATTATCATTCTAATGTAGAGATTAAGGCAGCTACGTATCATCAGCTTAGCCTTAAGAAAACACCATCCGGCTGGCTTGCCGAGGTTATTTTTGATGTGTAACAGAGGAGGAAGAAATGAAAAGATGCTTGGTTTGTGTGTTGGTAGCGCTAAGCTTCATGGTTTCCGTTGCTGGCGCGCAGGAAAAAGAAGGCATTGAATTAACAATCTATAACCAGAATTTTGCCTTGGTTAAAGATAAGCGCATGCTTGAGCTGAAAAATGGTGTTAATAATATCCGTTTTTCTGATGTTGCAGCGCAGATTGAACCTACTTCAGTGCATTTTAAATCGCTCACCGATCCTTTGGGGTGTATGATTCAGGAGCAGAATTATGAATATGATTTAGTAAGTGCTGATAAGCTGCTTAAGAAATACATTGATAAAAGTGTTAATCTCGTTGCTAAAGAAGGCAAATCCTATAGCGGATCGCTGATGAGTTATGACGGCGAGCATATTGTTCTTTCTTCATCCGGCGCCTTAAGCATGATTAGTCGTAAGGACAATATTCGCGAGATCTCGTTTCCTGATTTGCCAGAAGGCTTGATCACCAAACCAACCTTGATGTGGCAGCTTGCCAATAACAAGGCAGGCGCGCATTTAACCGAGGTTTCTTATTTAACGCAAGGCATTGGCTGGGAAGCAGATTATGTATTGGTTACTGACAAGGATGATAAATCGGTCGATCTATCTGGATGGGTGACCATCGATAACAAATGCGGTGCTTCTTTTAAAGACGCAAGTCTTAAGCTTATTGCTGGAGAGGTAAAGCGCGCGCAGGAGGAAACAGGTATGCCGAGGCGAGCCATGAAGATGGTGTACGAGGATGTTGCTTCTGTGCCGCAATTTTCCGAACAATCATTCTTTGAGTACCATCTGTATACGCTGCAGCGTAAGGCAACAGTTAAAGATAACCAAACCAAGCAGATATCGCTTTTATCCGCAAACAGCGTTCCGGTTAAAAAGCTTTTTATCTTTGACCCGGTTGATTACTATGGCTGGTATTGGTATCAGTACGATGATCAGCAGGGCAAGAAAGAACAAAAAGTTAAAGTTAAGCTGGAATTAAAGAATAGCAAAGATAATAAGTTAGGTATGCCGCTTCCAAAAGGAAAAGTTAAAGTATACAAAAAAGATAGCGAGGGAAGCTTACAGTTTATTGGTGAGGATAGCATTGATCATACCCCTAAAGATGAAACAATCAGGTTGTATTTGGGTGACGCCTTTGATGTAGTGGGCGAGCGCAAGAAAATTAACTATCGGCAGGGTAATGATTGGGCAGAGGAAAGTTTTGAGATATCCTTGCGTAATCATAAAGAGAGCGCGATAGAAGTTAATGTGGTTGAACGGATGTGGCGTCATGCTAACTGGAAGATTATCGCCCAGTCGCATCAATTTACGAAAAAGGATGCCCAGGCCATTGAGTTTAAAGTTCCCGTGGCAAAAGACGCGGAAACAAAAATAACCTATACTGTCCGATATTGGTGGTAAGGAAATGCAGCAAAGCGAAATTCATCTAGAAAAAATCGATACGTATCGCTTCCGTATTCCTCAAAGCTATAAACCGGGCATGCGCGTCCCAGGCATTGTCTTCAGCAATGAAAAAATGCTTAAGGATATCATGCAGGATAAGGCGCTTGAGCAGGTGGCTAATGTTGCATTCCTGCCGGGTATCGTGAAAGCGTCTTTAGCCATGCCGGATATTCACTGGGGCTACGGATTCCCCATTGGCGGAGTGGCAGCTACTGATATCGAAGCAGGAGGAGTTGTTTCGCCGGGAGGCGTGGGTTTCGACATCAATTGCGGCGTGCGCATGCTCACGACAAATTTACATTTTGATGAGATAAAAGACAAGATCAAAGATTTAGTGTATGCGCTATTCTCAGATGTCCCTTCAGGCGTTGGTTCAAAAGGCGATATTAAGGTGAGCGCGCGCGAAGAAAAAGAAATTTTAGTAAAAGGCGCGCGCTGGGCAGTGGCTGAAGGTTATGGGATAGAAGAAGATTTAGAATTCACTGAAGAGCGCGGCGCTATCGAGGGAGCTGACCCGGATGCGGTTTCCGAGCGCGCCTATGAACGCGGTAAGGCGCAATCCGGGACCTTAGGTTCTGGCAATCATTTTCTTGAGGTGCAAGCGATAGACCAATTGTATGATCGTCAAGCGTGTGATACCTTAGGTTTGAGCCTTGGACAAATCACCGTTATGATTCATTCCGGATCGCGGGGTTTCGGGTATCAGGTGTGTGAGGATTATTCCCGCAGTATGATCCACTGTTTGCAAAAATATAACATCAATGTTCCCGACCGTCAGCTAGCTTGTGCGCCGGTTACTTCTGTTGAAGGCAAGGCGTATTTAGGGGCAATGCGTTGCGCAGCCAATTATGCGTGGGCGAATCGCCAGTGTTTGATGCATCTGACCCGGCTTGCCTTTGAAAGGGTAATGGGTGTTGCGTGGGAAAAAATGGCTATGAGGCTGGTGTATGATGTTGCACATAATATCGCTAAGATTGAAACGCACACCGTTGATGGGCAACAGAAGAAAGTGTGCGTGCACAGAAAAGGCGCAACCCGCGCTTTTGGACCGCATCATCCAGCCTTGCCTGTCCAATATAGGGCTATTGGGCAGCCTGTGATTATTCCCGGTGACATGGGGCGAAATTCTTATTTACTCGTTGGTACGCAGAAGGCAATGGATGAAACATTTGGATCAACCTGCCATGGGGCAGGCAGAGTGAAATCGCGCACTGCCGCGACAAAATCTATCAATCTAAATGTGTTATTGAAGGAATTGGAATCTAAGGGTATAATAGTCAAAGCTTCCGGTAGGGGTACTATTGTTGAAGAGGCTCCTGCTGCGTATAAAGATGTTAATGAAGTTGTGGATATTGTGCATAATGCGGGTATTGCTAAGCGCGTCTGTAGGATGAGACCGTTAGGCGTGATTAAAGGATAATCTATGCTTGATGTAAAATTTATTCGCGAACATAAGGAAGTAGTTAAAGAGGCACTCGCTAAGCGTAAGAGCGCCCTTGATATCGAGCAGGTCATGTTGCTTGATGATCAGCGCCGACAGGTGTTAAGCGAGTTAGAGGGCTTGCGCGCAGCAAAGAACAAGGCCAATGATGAAATCAGC
>JAGOIJ010000162.1 GCA_017995695.1 Candidatus Omnitrophota bacterium
GACACGTAAAACCATAAGGTGATTCGCATTAACGATATCCATTTCCTCTTTGTCGATCATGCGTTGATGGTCGCGCACGTTGATATCAGCACACGCGGCCTGGTAAGGCGGCTTGGTTTTGAGAAGGTCGTTGATTTTATCGTCCGCTGCTTTAATAAAAAAGCTGAATACGTGACCAAGGAAAGCCTGATCGCCTGGAAGCATATCCAGCCGCTGTCGCTTAATCCCGCAAGCATGACGATAAAAGTGGACCTGCCGCAAAAGCAGTTCAGCAAGATTCCGGCGGCAGATTTGGGTGACATTTTCCTTGATTTAAATATTAATCATCAGATCGCGCTCTTTAAATCCTTGGATGTATCAGCGCGGGCTAAAATTTTCATGAGTATTGACTTAAAGCGCCAAAAATCGCTTATTGAAGAGTTGAGCGATAAAGAAGTGGTGGACATCTTAAGCATGCTCCCTTCTGATGAGGCTACGGATTTCTTGGAAAGGATCAGTCGTCCAGAAGCAAACCGCTATCTAAGTCTTATGGAGACAAAATATTCAAAGAAGCTTTCTGAATTATTGGGATATTCCAGTGATTCCGCAGGCGGTTTGATGACGACTGAATATCTGGCTTTTTCAAAAGACGCTACCGTTGAATCCGTATTGCAGCAGATTAGAGAACGAAAATTTAAGGTTGAGCCTGTGCAATCCGTTTTTATTATTGATGAAAATAACCATCTTATCGGGTCGACAAATTTTAGGAGGCTGATCCTTGCCGGGCCGCAGGATTCCCTACAAAAAGCCGCGTTTCCTAAGACGTATTTTGTCCATCCGGATTCAAGTGTCAAAGAGATAGCGTATCTTATGGAGCGGTATAAATATTATTCTATTCCTGTTGTGGATGATGATAATGTTTTACGGGGGATTGTCACGGTGGATGATGTATTAAGCCAGGTTATTGCGCTTGCCTGGCGTAGGCTCAAGCGTGTTAACGTGCTGCCAAAACAATGAAATATTTTTTAAAAAAATGGTGGGTTAAGGTTTTGCTGTTTGCCTCCGTTGTTGGGCCAGGCATTATTACGGCCAATGTAGATAACGACGCTGGCGGCATCACAACGTATTCGGTTGCCGGGGCGCATTTCGGTTTATCCATGCTCTGGGCATTCATTCCTATTATTATTGCCCTCATCGTCGTGCAGGAGATGTCCTGTAGGATGGCTGTGGTTACGGGCAAGGGTTTGGCTGATCTGATCAGGGAAAACTTTGGCGTCAAGGTTACCTTTTATGCCATGGTGGGATTGGCGTATTCCAACATTTACAATACTGTTTCGGAGTTTGCCGGGATCGCAGCCAGCGCTGAACTGCTGGGAATTAATAAGTATGCCTTGGTCATCGGCAGCGCCATCTTTGTGTGGATATTGATTGTCAAGGGCACGTTTAAATCTATTGAAAAGATCTTTCTTATTTTTTGTTTCTTTTACGTATTCTATATTTTATCTGCTTTTTACACCAAGCCGGATTGGCATCAGATTGGGGTTGAGATTATTCATCCGCGGATAACATTTTCCAAAGAGTATATTTTTCTGCTTATCGGCGTTGTCGGCACCACCATCACTCCCTGGATGCAGTTCTACCAGCAATCAACACTGGTTGAGAAAGGCATTAAGTTGAGTGAATACAAGTACAGTAAACTTGATGTTATCTTCGGCGCATTTATGGTTAATATTATTGCTTTCTTTATTGTGTTGGTGTGCGCGGATACGTTATTTACCAAAGGTATTCGGGTTGAGACAGCGCGGGACGCAGCGCTTGCCTTGTTGCCTATAGCCGGGAAAAACAGTTATTACCTGTTTGCCGCGGGTTTGTTTAATGCTTCTTTGTTTGCAGCGTGCATCCTGCCGCTTTCAACCGCCTATTGTATTTGTGAGGGAATGGGCTGGGAGGTGGGCGTTAATAAACGATTTCGCGAAGCCCCCCAGTTTTACTTACTGTATACGATCACGATTGCTGTTGGGGCAGGGATGGTGTTGATGCCTAATGTTAATTTGGTTGCTTTAATGCTGAGCGCGCAGGCTAAAAATGGCATCTTGCTGCCTTTTGTGCTTATCTTCATGCTTTTGCTGGTTAATAATAAACGGTTAATGGGTACGTACACGAATTCGCGTCTCTATAACATCATTGCTATTGCGGTGGTTGTGCTGATGATTGGTTTATCAATCGCTCTTCTGATCGCTACGGTCTTTTAGACAGTGGCATAACGAGGGGCAGAAAGTTTACCATGAGTACTGACAATAAGATTTCGGTTAAAGATATTCTTGCGCTAAAAGGTAAGCGCAAGATTACTATGTTAACGGCGTATGATTTTCCGCTTGCCTCGTTGGTGGATAAGGCCGGCATTGACATGATCCTTGTCGGTGATTCTTTGGCCAATGTGGTGTTGGGCCTTGAATCTACGACGCAAGTAGGGATGCAGGAGATGCTGCATCATGCCAAGGCGGTGACGCGCGCGACAAAGCGCGCTCTGGTAGTCGGGGATATGCCGTTTGATTCCTATCAAGTTAATACGCTTGATTGCGTGAAGAATGCCCAACGTTTTCTCGATGAGGCGCATTGCGACGCGGTGAAACTTGAATGGTTTGATCAATGCCTTGAAGTTACCAGTAAAATTATCCAGGCGAAGATTCCCGTCATGGGCCATATTGGCTTAACCCCCCAGACGGCGGATAAGTTGGGCGGTTTTAAGGTGCAGGGCAAAGATGCCCAGGCAGCAAAGCGTCTTATTGAGCAAGCTCAGGCATTAGAAAAAGTTGGTTGTTTTTCAATTGTGCTTGAGTGTGTCCCGGATAAGATCGCTGCGATTATTGCCGCAAAGTTACAGATTCCCGTTATCGGTATCGGGGCAGGGGTTGGTTGCGATGGCCAAGTTTTGGTAATAAATGATATGCTGGGATTATTTGAGCGCTATACGCCGAAATTTGTTAAAAAATATGCTAATCTCTCTGTTTTGATTACGCAGGCCATTGAGGCGTATAAGCGCGATGTGCTAGAAGGGGTGTTTCCCGGCAAAGAACACAGTTTCGCCATTAAAGAGGAAGAGTTAAAAAATATATCATGAAAAAAAGAACCATTGGCGACATATTCTTATTGATTGTCTCTTTGGCGTTAGTCGTTGTTTTTGTAATTAAATTTGCCGGGCCGCGCTTTCTGCGGTTGTATATCCGCCAAGGTATCGGCACCTGTGAAAGCATTCCCAATCTGTGCATGGCTCCCACCATGATTGAGGCTCCTGAAGTAGATAAAAGCTTTGCTGATTCCTTGGTGCGTTTTAAATTTCCCAACCTGGCAATTTCTGCCCCTAAACGATTCCGGGTTATCCAGCAGCGTTTAAGTAAAACGTTTTACCAAACTAACCATCAGCAGTATAAAGGTGATGTGATTTATTTCCTCTATCAACCTCCTGATTTTTTCATTGACCTGTATCCGCATCTGCGCAAGGAAGGCGTTGAGAACGATTATATTTTTGTACGCCGGCTGATGCACGCCAATAGCAATACCGTCCGTAACCTGGTTGACACTTTTTTTGTCATCATGAAGGGGATCTTTACTCCATCTTTGGGTAGCGCCAGCCAGATCACCATGGTCGAATTTAAAGATAAAAAGCTCAAAGGTTTTATTTCATACGCGCTTGACCCTAAGGGAAATTATTTTGATTGTAATGTGTTTGATAACGAGGGGCACTATTTTAAAGTTTATATAAAAGATAAGAGTGCTACGC
>JAGOIJ010000163.1 GCA_017995695.1 Candidatus Omnitrophota bacterium
CCAAGCCAGTGCCGATAATGTATAAAGGTGCATCCATTGACCATATTGTGTTTGATACGCCATGGTTTACGGTTGGAGAAAGGATGCGCGCAGTCACCCTGGCAATACAAAAGCGTGTTTTCCATAATATCGCCTATGAGCCCCTTTCCATGCACAGGCAAATATTATTGAAATTAGAGCGAAATGTTGGTAGACTGAAATGGGGCATGAACGCTTATTTTTAATTGATTGTTTATAGTGAATTCCCTTGTTTGTATGAGAATCATGCAAACAAGGGGGCGGAAGGCATGTAGTGCGAACATGGTTCTATACCGTCAATTGTTACGCAGGGTGCAAGCATTCCTTAAGGAGCCGCAGGGCTTTACCTTGATTGAGGTGATGTTTGCTGTCGGGGTGCTTGCTTTGGTGTTATGCGGTATCATCGCGCTTTTGGTGCATTGTTTTGTGTTCGTATCGATTTCAAAAAGTTCAAACATTGCCATGAGCGCGCTTTTAGGATTAAGCGAAGAAATCCGCTCTTCATCGTTTGCCCAAATTGCGGAAACGTACGACGGGCTTAATTTTTCAGTTAATGATTTAGCCGGTTCCAATAGGGGCGTTATTTCGGTCAATGATACAAACCCTGAATTTTTACAGGTATATATGAGCGTATGCTGGGTTCAGGGCAACAGGGTGATCGGCGAAGACAAAAATTTAAATGGCTCGCTTGATCCTGGTGAAGATGAAAACGGCAACAATATGATCGATTCAAGCGTAAGCCTTATGACGAGGATAGTCAATAGATGAAGACGCGGGGTTTTACTATTATTGAGTTAGTTATATCTTCGGCTATTCTTCTCATGCTTATTATTGCTGCTCTTGCTACCATTGATGTTTCAAGGACATCGTTGTTCATCGGCGATGCTTCAGTTGAATTGCGCCAAGAAATTATCAAGGCATTTACCAGGATGGAAAAAGAGTTGAAGGAGACAAGGCCCGCGCAGATCAGCCTAACTGCTGGTATGAGTGGCTCGACGCTTGCCTTCCGGGTGCCCACTGATAAAGATCTCGATGGTACTATTTTAGACTCGCAAGGGTCTATTGAATGGTCGGATAGTATTGTGTACGCGTTAAACGAGGCGCATCAATTAACCAGGACAGCGGCTGGAAAGACACATGTTTTAGCCAATAACATTAGGTCCGTTCAGTTTAACCGGCCAGCAGCAACATCGAATCTTTTAGAGATTGATATCGTAGCGGAAAAAACAACTCCCTCCCAAAATGTAATGCGGGATTCCGGGGAAATTATGCTCAAGATGAGGAACTAAAGGCAGAAACCATGTTTGCAAGGCTTGGCAATAGAAAAGGTATGGCATTGGTGCTGGTGTTTGGTATTATATCGGTTTTGTTGGTCTTTGTAGCAACGTTTATGACCACAAGCATAGGTCAGAATATCTCATCGGAAATCTTCCGCAGGAGGACAAAGGCATTTAATCTTGCTGAAGCCGGGCTTGATCATGCCATCATCTGGTTGCGCGCGCAAGGAGCTCCACCTGTGGGGAACATGACTAACCCCTGGGGCGGTATTGAAGAGGTCGGCGGCGGTTATTACAATGTGACCATCACCGATTTAGGAGCTATTGGCGCATCCGGTTCAATACGCAGGTATCGTGTCGCTTCGCAGGGTGTTTTTAAAAATTCGCGGCGCACCCTTTCTAATCTGGTGCAGGTTGATAATTACGCGCGCTACCTTTGGTTTACTGATCGCGAGACCTTCAGCGGCACCAATGTGTGGTTTTGGTCGTCTGATCGTTTAAATGGCCCAACGCATACCAATACGCACTTTAATATCGCCTTGAATCCTATATTTGAGGGAGAGGTGCGTTCCGTTGATCCGTATATCCGGTTTTATAATAATGGCAATAACGTAAATCTTCCTCAACTTAGTAATGCTCCTTTTGATCTTCCTGTTTTTCAGCAGGGGGTTGATTTTGGGATTGACCCGATTACTATGCCGAGCCAAGCATTAAGTTTACGCGCAGCTGCGACTGATAATGGGCTTTCATTGCGTGGCGACACAACTGTCGTGCTCAGAAACGATGGAACCATGAATGTGACGAATGCGCGTCGAGATTGGGTCAACCAAAATATGCCGTTGCCTGCTAACGGCGCTTTATTTGTTACCAGGGGAAGCCTGACTGTTTCCGGAACGTTAAATGGGCAATTGACTGTCGGCGCAGCCCGGGATATTATTATTCCCGATAATATTGTATATGCGGATAATCCCATCGTTAACCCCCAATCTGACGATGTTTTAGGGATCATTGCGGAGCGCGATGTTGTGATAGATAATAGTGCTCCGCAAGATCTTGAGATTAACGGTTGTGTTATGGCTATGGATACCTCGTTCATGATGGAGGATTGGTGGATCGGCCCTCCTAAAGGCGTATTAACAGTTTTGGGCGGCATTATCCAGGATGAGCGGGGTCCCGTGGGTACATTTAATGGTTTTAACGGGCAGAAGGTAAGCGGGTATTCAAAGAACTATCGTTACGATTCCCGTTTGTTGACGAATCCTCCACCGTTTATGCCTACCACGGGAGATTATGTTACCTTATCCTGGGAGGAACGTTAGACCATGAGACGCAAAGCCCTCTTGCTTATATTTCTTCTTTTTGCTTTAGCAATTTTAGTGAGCGTGTGGTTAGTGCTTATCAGTATACACGTTGATCCTTCAATATTAGAAGAAGTGCGTAATCCTTCCTTGCAAGAGAAGCACGAGCTGGTAATTCCTTCCCTGAAGAGTATTAACGATAGGACGCGCAGGCCGTTATTTGGGCAGAAGATTACGGTTGTGGGAAAAAAAGAAGTTCAAAGCACGAAGGTGCCACTCGCTGATGAGGCTGATAATGTATTAAAAAACGCGCGTCCACAATTGCCCGTTGTTTTATCTGGGGATATAGTTGATGATGCGAGCGGTTTCGGAAAAGATGAGGTGACCGATATTGAAAGCGATGTTACTCAATTAAACAAATACCCTCGTCAAGAAGAAGTCCAAGAAATGAATGCTAAGGGTATTATGTTGTATTAATTAGAATTATTTGGCGATCTAAAAGGCCGTTATTCGTAACCTATTCATATTAACAAAGTTATGATTAACGGCCTTTTCATTTATTTGCATAATATATCATAATTAAGCACTAGTTATGCAGTGAATGTAATCAAATGTAATAATTTATCTTGACAATTAAGCCTATTTTTATATAATAAAGAAAATACTAGAGGAGAGCGCTATGGTACAATCAGAATTAATGACTATTGAAGATTTAGCGAACTATTTGAAAGTAACCCGTCGTACTATCTACGATTGGTTAAAGCATGAAAAGATTCCTGCAGTTAAACTTGTAGGGCAATGGCGTTTCCAGAAAGATAAGATTGATCTATGGCTTCAGCTTCACGCTCAACCGCAAGCAGAAGGAGAACACGCCCATGTATCTTAAACAATTAGAGATAGTTGGATTCAAATCATTTTGTAATAAGACTGTCTTGAATTTTGAGCCAGGAGTTACCGCTGTGGTGGGGCCTAATGGGTGTGGGAAATCAAATATTTTTGATTCTATCCGCTGGGTGCTTGGTGAGCAGTCAGTGAAATCCTTGCGTGGTTCTGATATGCAGGACGTTATTTTTAACGGCACTGACGCTAAAGAGGCATTGAGCATGGCCGAGGTTAGTTTAGCGTTTGATAACAGCAATAAATTCTTCG
>JAGOIJ010000018.1 GCA_017995695.1 Candidatus Omnitrophota bacterium
ATGCTGGCGAGTGGCTTGAAATCAGCCATGAATTCAGCTCACTTATTCAGGCTCAGGTCCAAGCGCTCCTCACTGAGCGGCGCGGATTTCTCTCCTAGGATAGTATTATCAGAATCTGTTTCAAGCCCTTCTACTTCTTCGAACAAAAATTATAGCTCGAGATTCCCTTTTACTCTTCCCACCAAGCTTTCTATCCCTGAATTGCGTCGTTTAGTAAAAGCTCAACAAAAACGAGTTGTCCGTTCTGGCTCTGATCGCTTGATTACCTTATTCATCGATGGAGACTCAAATGTAGGGAAAACCTCCATGAGTAGGATGTTTGTTCTTCCTGGCGAGCGCCGAGCAGGGATTGTGCATCTTGATCGATTCTCGTATAAGCAAGATTACCACGATGATGCTGAAATTAAGAAAGATGATTATGGCCGGGAGTGGGAGGTCTGGGCGGATCGCGTGCGTACTGCTTTATTTGATTCGCCATATCGCAAGGAGTATCGCCTCCTAATTTTTGAAGGATTTGAGGTCTTATATGTGGCAAAGGTGCTTGGTGAAAAATATAATTTCCCTCTTGATATCTTGGTCCATCTGGAAGCAAATTATGAAACACGGGTTGAGAATCTTATGAGGCGGCCTGATAAGGCAGCAAGGGCGCAAAACAATCCAGAGGTATTCTTACGGGATAATGTGCAGGGGTATGATTTCCCGGTAACATATGACGCTGTCATTGATAACAGTTTTTATAATCGTTTACCGCTTGATACGCGGGTAGATATTATTTCTCAGGACGCTGGACTCCAGGTTCCTGCGTATATGCATGCGATTTATACCAATCCTCTTTTTGTGGAATATGCGATAGCAGGATATCATGAAGCCATGGAGTGCCTGGCGCAGGCGTTGAATCTTGACGATATCCGCTTTTTCCCTGACATGGCGACGCCGGCATTGCGATCGTGGAAACTGAAGGTATTAGTTACGCAGGGGATAATACCAGATATGTTTTTGGCTGCTCCTCGCGAGCGATTTGGAGTAAAGATATATAGCGTAGTGCGTTATCCCACTGAATTTAAGATTTCCCAGATTGAGGATGCAGATGCTTGGGTGGGCGAGGTTGTCGCTGATGGCCAGGCGATTCAGTCAGGCTCAAGCCCTGTTTTTATTTTAGAAAATAAGAAAACGGTTTCAAATGATATCGAGTCGCTGCGGTTCTCCTCCAAGATAAGAGAAAGTAGTTCACCTTCCGTGGCTGGTGGGGACTATCTTTCCGCCGCAGCGACTCCTTCCTTAAGGGACACCCTGAAAAGATTTCTTAGGACAGTAGTTCTTGTCACGCTGATTACAGCTATTACCTTCACGAGCTTCCCTGCCCGCGCCGCGCAATTTTCAACAAAGGTTGACCCAGTTTCCGGAAACCAAGTTGTATCTGTGTTGGTTGAATCCGGCGATACTGTTGATGAGATAGCTAAAACTGCTTCGGAGCGCGCAGGCGAGCCAGTCACGCGCGATGAGATTGTGCGCGCCAATAATTTATCAGTGCATTCCAATGATATCGTCAATGTTAAGATCCAGGCCGGACAAACATTAAGTATCCCTCTGGAAAAAAGTGGGATGGCACGGGAAGAGGGCGGTTACTATCATACGGTGGTTAAGGGAGAAAATATTGATACGATTGCCCGCGCCTCAGGCACAAGTTGGCAAGAAGTGGTTAAGGCTAATCCTTGGCTTAAGGCCGAACAGAGGATTTTCAGCAAGCACCACAGAGGAAAAGAAATAACCGTTATTAACATTAAGCCCGATGAGCATATTTGGATACCAGTAGCGCCAGGTGCTGATATTTCGGTAAAGGAGGCTGTTGTTCCCGAGGTTACGGCGCTTAAGCCGTCATTAGTGACGCCATCCGAATCAGCAAGCCAGACTACAAGCGACGAACAGAAAATGCAAGCGCTTATTGAGGAGTTAACCGAGCTTGCACTGAACCCGCCAGAAGAAAAAAATACGCAGGAGCCTATGGATGCCCTGCAACAAGAATTAGAAAAGTTGCGCGTCCAATCTTCCTTTGTTCCTTCTCTTCAGCCTGAAGCTGACAAGACCATTGTTGAGCCACTTGCTATTGATCCATCAACATTATCAAAAGTCTTTTCTCTTGCCGAGCCTCCGCTTTCAGAGCTAAGGCTTGAGGATTTATTTTTATCCCCTTCAGAAGATAGCAGAGGGTTTCCTTTCATCGTTGTAGAGCCGGTATCGTCATTGCCGCAAGAAGTTTCTAAGCCGTTTAGCGAGTTGAACAATGCTGATAATTTTGATCACAGCGCTATCCTTAGCGATAAAGATTACTCTCAATATAAATTTGATTCACCGATGTCTTTTATGCAGATCGAAGACTTGAATGAACAATTGAAGCCCGCGCCTACTGTCCAATTAATTTCAAGTTTGCCTGTTGGCAACGAAGCGCCGCAATCAAAGGTCGTCATATTGTTTGTTTTGTTGAGCGCATTCCTGGCGGCATGTTGTATGGCTACCGTTGTTTTATTAAACTCCAAGCGCAAGAAACCAGTTGAGGACGTTATTCCTAATGCTGAAAAGAAGGAAAAAGATGGCGCAGAGAGGCAAGGCAGGTCCAGTAGTTGGAATAAGGCTGCGCCAATAATGCTTGCCCCAGAAAAAATCAAACCACTACCTCCTCAAGATTTGTTTGATTCCGGTTCTCTTCCGTTATCCCTTGGTAATGATAATGAGAGGGAACAAATTGAAAATCTGCCCAGGCCATTTTTCCTTGGTTTCCTCGATGGTCCCGATGAGCAGCCAGTATTTATCGATGGTGGATCAGAAGAAAGCATTAAGCCCGATAATGTTAATGATGACGAAGACAATAAAGGCGATGAAGAAATTCCTAGCATTTTGCTTCTTGATCCGCGCGTTGATTCGTTAAGCAGGTGTAGTCTTACCCGCGCTATCAGTAATAAGACGAAGAGAGCAATCTCTATCGATCAGATTGTCGCCGAGATGCTGCCGTTTCTTTCCGCTGATGCATTCCACCCTCATAAGACAGGTGGTATAAAACTAAGCGAATTTTTAAAAGCCATGGCTCAACTTGCTAGCGCTGAAAAAATACATTATTACCGTTATGATATCGGCATCAAAAGGATTAATGGCTCATCTTTGTGGTTTGCGCATGTCTGGAAACCGGCCTTAGCAAAGAGAGGATATCAGCGCCTTGATATGATTGAGCTCGAAAGTATTCATGAGGATGATTATGTGGGTGAGTATCGTACCGAACCCAACGGATTTTCAACCTCAAGCCCGGTGACTCCAAAGGAACATTCTCCCTTTGTTCCTCTGGCTGAGCATCAGGCGCAAAGCGATACCCCGGAAAGCAACTTAGCAAGGTTTGTTTTTGCCTTCGAACGCGGAGAATATTGCATTGTCGGATTTAATGATTTTGTCATGCGCAGCCGCCAGCAACTCTCTTTATCATGGGTGAAGCAATTATTAAATAGTCTAAGAGGTTTCTTAGCGCATGCCCCTCCGGAATGCGCTGAAGTCATCGTAACGTTGGATCCTTCCGCAT
The DNA here is from genome assembly GCA_017995695.1 of Candidatus Omnitrophota bacterium. Classification (GTDB taxonomy): domain Bacteria; phylum Omnitrophota; class Gorgyraeia; order Gygaellales; family Profunditerraquicolaceae; genus JAGOIJ01. The sequence goes on from JAGOIJ010000018.1 coordinate 3,563, forward strand.
TAACCCTTCCGCGTGAAACTTCTTTACGGTATGTTGTTATGTATGTAAGCGATAGATTGACAATCTATGCGCATCCTTTGTTCTTCGGTCTCGATAAAGATATTCAACAACAGCTGCTCCATACAGCTACTCTACAAACAATATCATCCAGCCCTGTTTTTATTTTAGAAAATAAGAAAACGGTTTCAAATGATATCGAGTCGCTGCGGTTCTCATCCAAGATAAGAGAAAGTAGTTCACCTTCCGTGGCTGGTGGGGACTATCTTTCCGCCGCAGCGACTCCTTCCTTAAGGGACACCCTATTTTTCAAAGCAAATGGTGTCCCCTTGGCTTCGAGCCCAACCGAAGCGGTGTTAACTCCTGCCCAAGAAAGACACAATCTTCTTATTTCTATTCAAAATATTTTCAAGCTTGGTGAGAATTTGGCATTATCCTTTGAAGAAATTGAAGAGGCTATTGTTGTTGATACAACGAATGATACGTATAGGATGTTTCGCGGATTGCCGGTGGTGATTGCATTGCGCGGAGACGTATTCAAAAACTGTCCGCTGGATCGCAAGCCGCTTCTTATGGTTTTCTGCGGAAGAGGCATTATTTCTGACGAGGGTCTTATATATCATCCCCGCTCTAAGGGCCTTGTGCTTGAGGGGAGCCGGTTAGCGAATTCTATGGAGATTAAAAATGCGCTTTGGGAAATTCCTTACCATGGTAAAAAGACAACATTTTTGCTGCAGGATAAAGATGCGTGGGTAGGCATGCCCGTGTTATATGGTCCGCAGGATATCTTTGACCGGGGATTATTGATGGGCAAGGGTGGCGATAGGATCGCGCGCTTGGGACCGACATTGAAGCACGCTGAAGGTGAGAAGGAAGAAGAGCGCATCTTTGTTGAATATACGAAAGGTATGGTGGCGGCGCGGTTGCTTGGATTCTCGATTATTGACGGTCCTGACATGATGCGTAACGTCGATCACAAAATGGGGTTGATGGTGCAGGCTGCCTGGGAGACGGTTGACGACCTCAATGCCCACGCTGAGAGTTTAGCTATTACGCCTATCAATAAACAGGAATTTTTAAAAGTTACAACCAGCAATCCGTCATCAGACGGAGGATTTTCTCATACGCAATGGACAGTAACATCGCGTGGCGTTGTCCAGGGCACCGTGACAACATTGCGTTGGCTCCTGAACGCGCTTCAGCATCCCCGGGATTATCAACCGTCTGTCATTGCCTTTATCAAGAGTCTTGGAATTGATTTTAACGATATTAGTTGCATCATACAAGGATACGGTGATGTTGGAAGCGGTATTGCTAAATTGTTATACACGTCCTTTAAGGGTTTTAATATTACAGTAAGAGGTATCTCAAATGTCCATTTTGCCTTGTATCGTCAGGATGGCCTGACGGAAGCTTTCTTGCGCAAGACCCGCGAGATTGCTGAGCAGGATCCGGATAGTTTCGATATCCCTATGTTGCTTTCGTTTCAGCCTGAATTGTTAATGTCGCTACGAGGCGGCATGATTTGGATTGCGCAAAAGTTTGATCCTCAAACTGTTGTTTATCTGACTGCATTTTTTGAAGGCTACGGTGTAGTTGTTTATTTTGGTGATCCGCAGATAGTTAACGAGTTGATTTATCAGCCTGCTACTATTTTCTTTCCCGCGGCTGGGCCGAATATCATTAATGATCCCAGCCAGATTTCCCGATTGCGCTGTTCAATTATTGGGGAGGGGGCGAACAATGCCATTGAACAAGGCTTGCAGAGCGAGCTTAGAAAAGCAGGTATCCACTATTTGCCTGGCGAGCTTCTTAACGGCGGCGGTATCTATACCTCTAAAGAGGATATCCGTCATAATCATGTTGATGGGCAAGAAGCGATCGTCCATGGCCCGGGATATTATCAGACCCACGTGACAGATGAAATTGATACGCTGGTGCTCAATCGCACCTTGGCTGTTTTGAATCAGTGGACCAGAGATGAGGATTCTTTTGCTGTTGAGCTTGTTGATTATGTGCGTGATGTTGCGCAAAAAATCTTTGCGCGCGCCGATCAGCTCGTAAGAACAGAAGATGCGCATTTAGCGGAATTGGTGGGTATTGACCACGTCAGAACCGCAGGTAAACTGGCCTTGCGCCATTCGGTGTATGAGACAGCGGTTGAGATCGCGCCATTAGGAATTCTCTTTGAAGCAGGCGATGAAAGTAAGGCATTCTTAGATATTATTGATCTTGCGGATTGTATCGGTGAGATTAGAGAAGATATGAATTTTATGAATTTTACTATGTGTCGTATGCGCAATGCGTTATTTGTCTTAACCAAGATGCGCGACGCATTGACGTATTCACAGCGTATCCAGCTTGTTGATTTTCTTTTCCGCGTTGTTCCTGATACGTCGTTGGATCCGCTCCTGCGTAAAGAAGCCGCAGTATGTTTGGCCAGCGCCATAAAATGGGAGCACGCAGCCGAGCATGCTGATATCGTGCGAGCGGTGCGCATGTTCAGGCACATTATGACTGATACTGATGAGACTTTACGCATGCACGTCACCGCAAAATACGCTTTGTATCGTATCTTTGGCGTAGGCAGGCTTGAAGAGGCACGTAACGGCAATATTTTGAGTGAGTTGCCAAAAGAAATCAGTTCACCGGTACAGAAACTGAACGGTGATTATCGCATACCCGATTTATCGCTTTTGCCTGATTTGCGCGATAAGCTTATAATTTGGGATCTTGATTTCACGATCGGGTTTAGAGAGGAAGGAACGAGAATAATCTTTTTGCGCGAAGGAATCCCCGACGCCCTGCATATTTTACGAAAACTTGGCGCAAGGAATATCCTAGCCACATCAGGTGATTACGGCCATGCCATGAGGATCCTAACTGAAAGCGATCTTGATCATTTCTTCTTTGATGATGTATCCAAACGCTATCTTGTGTTCACTGGAAAGAAAATTAAAAGAAAGAATAATTCCGGCGAGGAGCAAGAGGCGGAAGAGGTTTTTGATGAGGAAAGAATTATTTACGATGAGCGATTTGACCGAGAAAAACGCTACCGCAAGATTTTTCTCCAGTTGGGTTATGCGCCGGAAACAGCCTATCAAAACACCATAGTGATTGGCGATAAGCCATTTCTTGATATTGCCGCGGATGTGGTGAGTGATTATGAAGGGCCCGTTTTTATTAATGTCCCTGTTTTACGAAAGAAAACGAATAGCAATTATGCTTTTGACATTAAACAGGATGCCAGCGGAGCAATTGGACAGGAAATAGTTGAGGTTATCATTGCGTTAGCGGATAAAGGCCAGGGAGACTTTTCTCGCGGCTTTAAGATGGTTTGCGATGAGTCGTTTGCACTTAGTTCAGAGAATGGATTCGTTTGGCAGTATACAACCCCCATGATTACGTGCCAGCTTGCCTATCAACATATCCGTACCGGTTTATATGTGCCTGTGGTTGAGCATATAGAGAAGAATGAAGATAATGCGCAAGAACCCGATGATGCCCGGCTTAGAGTTCTTTATGGATGGAGATCATTAAAAATAATCAAGGCGTGGTTTAAGAATGCGCTTCTCCATCGCTTCAATTATTCATCAGCTGATGTTTCAGCAGCGTTTAGGGCAATCGAGCATAGCCTTGCGTTTGGTAAAGAACATTTTGCGCAAGGCGCTGTTGTTAACAAGCCCATTGTTATCCCTGGTGAACCGGAAACCACGGTGTTTACCGTTGAGCTGCCTTTTGCCAGTAACGTGCATATCGTGCGCTATGTCATCGATGGCGAAATTCGCTATTCTTTAATCGATACCGGGCCAAATATTTATTTTACCCAGCTTAAAGAGCTTCTTGCATCAGGTAGGATTGGCGGACAGCAGATTGTGCCTCAACAGGTTGATCAAATTTTACTTACCCACGCTGATTTTGATCACGCCGGGGCAGCGCATAGGTTTGCCGTTGATCATGGGGTACTGGTGCGCGCGCATCGGTATTGTTCAGAAGTAGTGATGAATCGGGCGCCTCATGATCCTTTAGGCAGTCTTTATACTGATTATTTAAACGGCATTTATGGTTTAGAATTGCTCTGCTGCGGCGATTTTGTTAAGTTTGGTTATACGAAAAGAACGTGTTCGCTGGGGCAAGGAGAAGCAACACTCCGGTTTAGGATATTAGAAGAATTACAATTAGGGAACATGCCATTATTGGTGCTGGAGAATATCGGCGTCACTAACGGATGGGGTAGGGGCAGCCACACTAAGGATACGGTTTACTATTATGATCCTTTGCATGGAGTTTTGTTCACTGGTCACGCAGCGAGTTTTAATATAATACAAGAAAAGATACGAAATTTAAGGAAAGACTGGCAATATGATTTCCTGAAGCGTCTATGGTGGCTTCACGGTGGGTCAAGCAATGCTGATGATGAGACACTCATGCAGGAAGAAAAAGCAATACGCTCGATGTCGAGGTTAGTTGTATTCCCCGCGCACGGATTTCCGTATCGGGTTGAATGCGCGTCTTCGCCGGTTAACAGCGCAGTGTTTGATAATCTGGCGAAAAGTCAGCTGTGGCAACAGGATGTTGCGCTGTGGCTCGGCAATGGAATTGCTAGCGCGATAAAGAAGCACAGCGCTGCCGAAACATTAGTGGCGATTAAATATTTCGGGCAGATGCATGATGATGGACTCCAGGCAGAGTTGGATAAAGGAGCCGTTAACAACGTCGGCAATAATCATCTTGAGCAGGTTATTGTTTTTGCGTTGGGTGAACAGCTTGCTCATGGGCACTCTCGGATCCGCGTCATTGTTGCACAACGAAGGCATATTATGAATGTATTATCCCGCCAATACTTTGGAGGGAAAGAAGAAAAAATTTGGTTTGATCTTATAGTGAACTTCACTGTTGTAAATGGCAGCCAGCTTATCGAATTAGAAAAGATGCGCATTAATCTTGAGGAGCCCGCATTTTTAGCAGCAGCGCAACCATTCTTCGCAGAAAATACTTTGATAGGCCAGATGCGCAGTTCGCTTCGAGAAGAGGCACTGATTACGTTGCATAAGCTTTTTATAAACGCGGATTTGAGTGGAGCGTATATCCGTTTTCGCATTGATGAATTGAGTGATTTGTTGCGTTATGAAGATTTGTTTAACGGGGTTATAAGTGATAAAGATGCTTCGGGTTTTGTTGCCTCGTTAATGGCTGTAAGATCGTTGGTTGGAGACATTGGTATCGCTGAAATTGACGATCCGCAGGGTTTTTATGATCAATTAGCCAGCAGAAGCGGTAAGCCTGTCCGCCGTATCTCGCTTATAAGAAATATCTGGTATAGTCTTATCGGGTTTGGCATAGTGCGGGTTAAGCTCGACAAATTGTGTAGGTTTGATGTTACCCGAAGAGTAGGTGCTTATACACAGTCAGCGCAGGAATTAGCAGCGCTGCGTCAGTCAAGGATGGATCTGCAAGTAAAGATTCAAGAGGAGGAAGCTAAAAGGCAGCAATTGCAGGCGCAGCTCGCCCAGGCAGAAGCTCAACAAACTTCTGGCGCAGGTGAATCTTTGATCACGTCATATGAGCAACAGATCGAAGAGCGAAGATTGAAAATGCAGCAGCTTGCCTTAGCAGCAGAAAACTTACGTAAACAAAATGCCGAAGGACAGCGTATGCTTAGCGAAGCTCATGAGCGATTGCCCGCGTCTATTAAAGAGTTGGTAGATAAAATTAAACAATCTCAACAGACGCTCCTTGGTTTTGAGCGGCAGCTAGGCAGCGATGAAAAAACTAACGCGGAACTTAGGCGTAGGATTGTTAATATTAAAGAGCTTATCGCAAGGCAGCAGGAGCAGCTAATTGCTTTAGAGGCGGCGCCTGACGTGAGGGCGCTGCAAGAAAGAATGCGGGCGATCCAGCAGGATAGTGCGCGTCTTGCTAGGGAGTGGGAAGGAATTCAAAAAGAGCATGCTGAGGTGCAGGATGAAATTTCGCAGTTGCAGCAAAGAATAAAACAAGCCGAAGAGCGAAGTAGGCATTATGAAAGGTTAATTACGCAGCTTAAAAGCGCGATTGCTAAAGACGCCGAAACAATCGATGGATTGTATACGCAGCTTGCGCAATTGCAACAGCATGAACAGAGGGCAGTGGACATGCACGCTCCTTTGGAACATGATACAGCGTTGCATGCGTACGCGCAAATTATTGCTGAATTAGCGGCTATTGCGCGTAAGAGGGAAAGCCTGGGAGGAAAGCAACGTATTGTCGATATCAGGCGTAAAGCCAAGGGCTTAACGGGAGCGCAACGTTTGCCAGATGATGAAGCGCGGATTCTTGCAGAGTATGATCAATTAATACAACGGGAAAAAGAGCTATCGCAAGAGTGCCGGGATAAATTTGAGACCAGGGTAGATAAAGTTATAGGCGAGTTGGATCAATTTTCAGGAGATCAGGAAAGGCTTAAGCAATTCCTGGTTGGGCTATCAAGTGATTTTTCCGGAACGCTCACGCAGGATGTTGCTGCGATAACAGCAAAGATGAATGTGCTTTTTGATGTAAGCGGCATGCCCCGCCCCGAAGTACGCTATGATCCTCAACAGGATAAGCAAGCGGCATTTGCCTATGCCGGGCAGCTGCTTAAGAGAATAGCCGATAAAAACAATTTCTTAGCAGTAGGTAGAATTGGTAGCAGCGGCTCAAGCCCGATCATGCCTCTTGATTCAGTTGGCAACAGAAATGCGGTCGCGGTTATTAATGCTTACTTGGCCCACCAGATAGAGCTAGCCAAGAATGCCAATACGCAAAGAGCAGAACATAAAAATCGCTTGCGTCTAGAACGAGCTGAAACGCGTCGTTTAACCAGCGTGATGCTTGTTGAAGCTCAAGCCGCGCGGCAAGCGGTAAGGTTTGTTTCTTCGTTCGGTGACGAGGTTGTTATTTCAAAAGAAGCGCAAGAACGCTTTACGCAAGGCCAAGCAAGTTCTTCCCCGGTAGATTCCTATCTCCCGCGCAAAAGCGAGGCTAGGCTTAAGAGTATGTATGAAAAGTTATTCGCAGCCTATATTCATGCTTTTGTTGTATTGGTCAAGGCGCATTACCAGGAAGAAAAACCCAGCGTCGCGCTATTACTTACTTATACTGATGACGCTGCACGTACCCTGCGCAAGGTAAGCTATGCGCTTGAAGCCTTTGATCGAAAGCATGTGCATGATAAGCTTGATCTTATTCGCCATCAGGTACGCTCCAGAAATATTCCTGCTGCCCTTGCAACTATGCGGGGATTGCTCAATCATGTTGCGACGTTGCGCCAACGTGCTTTAGATGCGCGCATCAAAAAACAGATTGTCGGAGACCGTGTCTCTCGCTCAAGCGATGGAAAGATCCAGGTGTGGCACGGCGCCTTATTTATGGATCGGGATGAGCAGACGTATCAGATTCGCAAAGATAAAGTTTCCTTTTCTACCTTTTGGGAAGCATCGAGCTTTATCGATCATCAGATAACATCAGAGCTTAACGATAGAGACAAAAATCTTGTACTCCTTGGTTTAGTTGCAGGCATGTTGCCTTCGGCAGTAACGCATGAGATACCCGCGCCAGAAACGATAGCAGCGCAAGGAGCAAAGATTTTGAAATCGTTGCGTCTGGCTAAGGCAGAAGAAAAAGTTATTGCGCGTACAGCGGTCTTAGCAGCTGTTGAATTACTACAGCTTCCTTTGCACGATAAGCACAAGGATCATGTATTTTTCTTATTGCGTTTGGCGCAGGGTTTTATTGCGGCGCGGGCGCAGAATAATTGCTCTATCGTTAGAGCGTTGCAAGATAATTTTATCGGGCAATTGCGAGAGAAAGTTGTTCATGAAGTGAACAGTATTGAGGTTAGCGTGCAGGCTGCGCACGAGCTTCTTAAGCAAAGGCGTTATAAAGCGTTGTGCGCTCATATTTCTGATCATACCAAGCATGAGCCTATCTTGCGGGAGCCGGAATTTGAAGGCGCGTTACATATTCTCGGTAGGGTTCAGTCTGTGCTTAGTTTACGCGGCCCTCCTCGCGGGCTTATTGCGTGGTACTTTGATTTTATCCTTCGCAAGATCGCTTTATCCCGTCTCATTTTTTCCTTCATGCAGTTGCTTCGCGATACCTTTATTGAAGCCGAGCTATTGCTTACTATCCATGATGGAGCAGCGCTATCTGAACGCGTAGAAGATTTTCCCGCTGTATACGCACGGCACTTTCTTTCGACGTTTCAACAGTTTATATCGCGGCATCCCAAGATGCAGGATTCCATTCATTATTGGTGGCTGCGTTTTCAACAGGCTGCCTTTATCCCGCTTAAGATAACCGAAGGAAGCGCATCCAAGAAAAAAAGAATTCCTAATCCGGTATTTTTAGCTTTGCAGGTATTAGCAAAGATAGAAGAGCTTAGAGATCTTAACCGCATCATGGAAGCCTTTGCAGGATACAAGCGAAGATTCATTCAATTGCACGAGTATCTACAGAATGCCTTTGGATTTGAGACTAGGAGTGAAACGACACTTAAAGAATTAATTGAAGTGTTGTCCCAGGAATATAAACTTACCCCTGAAGAGCGCGGGCAGTTTGAGCAGGCGGCGCTTGCTGCAGAGCAGGCGAGGAACGTTAGCTCGCCAGTAAAACAGAACCATCATCCTCGCAACCAAAAGCAACAGACGCGTGATACCTTCCGTGATATTCTTACGCTTGTTCCTTGGGCAGTGAGCGCCTTGGGCACATTTCTTTTTATTACTTTTTCTATGCCTTCTATCAGCGAGCATGGTTTTGCTCCTATTGATTGGATTGTGTTTGTCTGTGCCTGGTGTGGGCCAGCTGTATTATTGTTACACCAGTTGCGCGCGTGGATTAAAGCACAGGTTTCGCACCGTCAGGAAGCAAAAGCTAAAGCGATCAGCAATAGCGATGTGGTAAGCCGAAAAGAAAGACAAGCGCAAGCGCGTGCCGAACGAAAAGCTATAAAAGAGCAGATCGCGGCTGCGCAGGATTTGTTACGCCAGGCTAAGAGGGAACTTGCAGCAGAACAGAAAAGAAGCAGGCAAGCAGAAGCTCTCCGTCAGGCTCAAGAAGCAGTGAACAGGCATAGGGCGCATGAGCAGTTTAAGCAGAGCGTTGATGCCTTAGCTGGCGTTATCAGCCTTACCTATAATCCTGAATCTACTGCAGCATGGCGATCTGATATTGCCATCAAGGCCGCTGTCTTTGCTGCGCGCGCGCGAGAGAATAGCATAAGAATTGAAGCATTCACTCGACAGGCTGCAGCCGTGAGAAATGAGCAAAAACGCATGCAACGCCTTGATCAAATGACGCAAGTTAAGATCGTATTAGCTGATTTCCTGTTGCGAAAAGAAGCTGCTTTGAATGAATCTGTAAGGTTGGCATTACGAGAGTATATTGTCTCTGGTGATTTCGTGCGCGCTCATCAATTAGTGGCGCAGGCAAGGGCGCAGGGTTTAGCGCTTGAGCTGACTCAGTTGTTTGAAAATGAAATCAAATCAGCAGAGCAATTATCTGAGTGGATTCGCCGGGGCGATGTTGCTTTAGCTGTAGTGTTGTATCGCGATATGATGGAACATAGCCCTCTGCTTTTTGCGGCACGATATTACCGTAGATTGCTTCAAACTCTATCACCGGCTAACCTTGCCAAGATTAAAAGGATAGATGCCCGTTTATCACATAGCAAGCTGTCCAAGCGTAAGGATAACTCAACTGCGACATCGAGCCCAATATTTGGTTATAAAGAAGCTGTCCTTGGCGCGCTCGTGCGTACGTTGAGTTCATCGGCAGCGCAACAAGTGAGGTACAGTTACAAGTTCAATTCTGTAAGCGCTACAAGGTTATTGACTGCGGTTGCACTAGTAGTTATATCTTGGTTGCCTGTCTATGCGCAACAAGCGCAATCAACTCAGCCGACGATAAAACAAAAAATTGAGATTACCCAGACCAATAAGGCCGGTATACAAGCTCTGATTGCGCACTTAGGTGCTGATAACGATGATCTTTCGCGAGATGCTTTTCATCAGTTGGTTGCTGTCGGAAAACCGGCGGTTGGGGAACTGCTTAAGGCATTGGTAGATCAAGGAAACAAAGAAAATTATGATATGCGCGCCAGCATAATGTGGATTTTAGGTTTGATTAAAGACGCGCGCGCAGTACCAGTTATTCAGAAAATAATGCTTGAGCAGCCACAAAATATCCAGAAGGGAACTCCTCAAGAATCAGGAATTCGTCTGGTGCGTAAGGCAGCTGCAGAATCGTTGGGACTCATCGGCGACCCAGGCGCAGTTGAGGCGCTACTTAAAAGTTTATCTGATAAAGATGAGCTGATCCGCATGATGTCTTGTATTTCGCTTGGCCAGATTGGCGATGCTAGGGCGATGGAATCACTTGAAAAATTATCAAAAGACGATCCAGTTGAGGATGTGCGTTTATCTGCGCAAGGAGCCTTGGATGAAATTCGCTCAAATAAAGAAAGACAAGGAGAGCAATCTACACTCATACATAAACACATACATGGAACCAGCTCACCGGTGGTCTCTGCTTTTGACGAGCGATATTTTGCGCGCGCACGCGCACTATTTGGCGAAACAGTTATGATGAGCCTGCTTGATTTAAACAGTAAGTTTCAGGGGCGCTGTGAAGAGGCGCGTTGGAATTTAATAGAAGAACAATTGACGCCTGATGCATCGAGGATGGGGCGAATCTCAGCCGGGGAAATCGTTAAAGAAGTAATCGTGGTTTCCACGACGCGTTGCACGCGAGCGTGTTTATTTTGCGTTTCGAACTCATCCATGCACGGCGATGTCTTTGTGGATCCCGGCGCGCTTAATCAATTACTGCGAGAGCTTAACAAAAGAAGTTTCAACCGACCCAGGGTTTTGCTTACTGGGGGAGAATCACTCGCGCATCCGCAGATAATGGAGCTGATTGAACATAATGGCGAGTTTATCGCTGGGTTGTTTACTAACGCTGATTTTGCTGAAAGTAAGGAAAATGCCGCTGCCGTAGTAAAAGAACTTGAGCGTCGGATGGGAAGGTGGGGGTGGGAAAAGGGCCGTTTCCAATTCAATATTTCGCTTGATTCAATGCATGGACAAGGCGCGTTGGAAAAAGTTATAAATCTCATTGAGGCGATTCGAGCATATTTTCCGGAAGCAGGCATTTTCTTAAGCTGCCAGAGAAGCGATCAAGATCAAAGCGGGCACAATGGTCTTTTGAAAGAACTTTTTGATCGGATTGCCCCTGATCGTCAACAAGGGTCTCATGCTGTCGGCGGAGTGATTTTATGCGATGAACAAAGAAATGTGACATCGAAAGAAACCATCCCGTCGGTTAAAACATTTTCCTTAAAGGATTTGGATATGTGGGGTCGCGATGCCGAGTATATTGACTGGGAGATAGCTGTCAGACACTACCCCTTAATTTTCCAAAACCGTGGATTCCTGCTTTTAGGCAGCGCAGGGTTTCAGCCGGATGCCTACGAGCCCGCTCCTACGGTTGAAGAAGTAGCAACGCTGCTTAAGCCAAAAGAGCGCGGGCATCTCTATATAAGCCCTGACGGTATCATTGCCCCGCTTGATATTATGCTTGATAATCCTCAGCCAATAAGGTTGGCGACGCTTGCTGATCCGCACGCCGCCGAGGTTATTGAAATGCGTATGAGTTTTGACCCGCTGGTGCGTGCGTTATTCGAGCAGGACGGCCCCGGCCGTATCGTGCGATTTTCTGCAGAGTTCGACCCTCATTTCACCCAGCAGCTTATTCAGACGCCATTGTTCATGCGTGATGCCAGCATTGATGACCGCGCCGTTTCACTTGATATGTCCTTGCCCCAGATCATGTATTGGATCGCGCTTAACCCCGAGCGGAGATTTTATATTACCTTACGCCTGTTAGGCATGTCGGCAGAAGCTGCCAGAAGTGTTGGGAGTGAGCGCGCGCTCCAGGAACGCATCATTGCGCAAGCCAATCAGTTTGCTGCGCTTGTTTCTGATTGCAGGCACGATATTAATAGCAAACACATAAGTGGGATCTTGGCTTTCGCCGAATTCGATCATATGGAACGTAAGCAAAAGTCGGAAGATGAAACTGTCCTGCATCAGCTCGCAAGAATTATCGCTCATTCCGTGATGTATATTCCTTCAAGCCGGCATGAAATAGTTAATTTGAGGGAGGCAAGGGAAGTAATTAACGCCTGCGGGTGTTTGGCGCAAGAACTTGAAGATTGGCTTGAAGCTTACGGGCTTGAGGATATTGTCGAAAGCCTTAAGATAAGCGCTGAATTTCGCGCGGTTAATATTGACCGCATTGATTACGGCATTATTAAAACGAGAAGAATGGTTGAAGATCTGCTTTTTGGTTTACGAGGGGCGGTAGTTGAACTTCGCTTGGCAGAGACCGATATTAATACATTAATTGTGAATGAGCTAGCGAAAATTGATATCAGAAGCGAAGTATCATTGGATCAGGAATTGCCCCGGCTTCATATCGACTGGGTCCTGATAGCTAATGCCTTGCATAATTTGTTCGCGAATGCCCAGCATGCCATGCTTGGCAGGCCGGGGTCGCTGCTTTGTGTATCCACTAAGCGAACGGATTCTGTGGCTACGATAACCGTTCAGGATAATGGCCCGGGGATACCGGTGGATTTCCGTCCTTTTGTTTTTCAACGATATTTTTCAACAAAAGGCGATCAAGGCACAGGACTAGGGTTAGATATCGTAAGAAGAACCGTTCAGCGGCATGGGGGCAGAATTTATCTTGATCAAGAGCAAGAGACCGGCGCCAAATTTGTCATTACGTTGCCCTTTCATCCGCACGCGTCCTCTCCCGCTCATGCCAAGGCTGATGATTTTCCGTTATATCATCTTACGTTAAATAGCCATCAGCCATCAGGTACTCGTTGGTCGCGACTGCATTACTTTGAGACCTATCTTCCTATTTTGGCTGCGCTTTTGTCATCCGAGAATAGAAATGTCAGATTAAATTACAGTATTTCGTATACCCTCTCGGAGGAATTGGAACGCTATACTGCCGCCTTGATCGAGATTGTTGGCACCCATGACGCAAATGATTTCTCTTATAAGAAAAAGCAGGAGACGATTGAGGGGCTTTTCGCCCGTCAGAATATTGACCGGGATATAGTTTTAATCCTCAAGCCGGTTGCGCAGTGGACCCTCGATGATGTGCGCTATGCCTATGCCGCCTGCAAAGAACTTCCCATTAGTTACAAAAAACAGTGGCCAGCATTTGCGCGCATGTGGGATAGCGAATGGCTGGAGGGTGGGTTTCTCAAACGGGATAGAAAATCCCTTACCAAGAATGACCGTGAAAAAGCAAAGGCCTTACTCATCGGGCATAACCTGGTACATATCAACCGGCCGGTATTTGTTCTTAATGGGAGAATAATGCTTTCTGGTATTGCGGTCACCAATCCCCAATCAGGCAAAATTAAAAAACCCGTTATTTTTTCTGGAGACGTCACAAGCGATGAAGGAGTAGAATATTTTGAGCGCTTCATTGATTTTAGCCGATTCTTTATGATCGATGAGCTTGTGTCGTTTGCTGTTGACGATGGCCGTTGCGCTGAACTGGTGTATGAAATGGCGAAGGCGATGGCAATATTCCCTAATCTTGTCGCCTTATTATCTATTTCAAACGATTTAGAAGCAGCAGATCAGCAGAGGGACAATCTCTATGATGTATTGAGACAGCGTCATCCAAAGGCATACGGCGCGTTACATAAATGGGAGCGGGGAATGGTTGATGTGAGCGTCACTCCGCACATTATCAGCGGGGCCCTGGCTGACCAGCGTCAATCTGCCCGGGAAAACGGCATTGATAGCATTTATGTTCATGATTTTACGAGACCACAAGATGTCGAAAGCCAGCTTATCCTAGCGAAGGAGCATTGTTTCGATAGGTTCGGCCAGGTCATGCGTTGGATCTGGAATGCTGAAGGCAATATGGATGGAAATTTTGCGCGATTGCTGACAAGGCAGGGTATTATGATGGGGTTCGTGGGTAAAGAGCACTTTGCCAGGATACGACAATGGAATGGTGAATTGCCAGTCAATGAAATGCAGCCGCTACGTTTTCCTACCGAACATGGTAATTTTATTATATGTCCATATTCCTTTCAGCATCGCTATGTTGACTTCGTGGGAGGCGCTTATAGGACAGGTAGGATC
>JAGOIJ010000164.1 GCA_017995695.1 Candidatus Omnitrophota bacterium
ATCAACTGCAATTCTTTTGCCAAAAGCGCAGTAGCATTAGGCACGACACTACAAACGATTGCCTCCTGAACGTTGTGACGAGCGCAAATTTTCTTAAGCAAAGAACAATACGTACCGGCACCGGAAGGCAAGGAATATCTGCGTACGATGCGCTTACCAGAAAAAACGCCGAGGTTTATATTGGTATTTCCTATATCGATTGCTAACAGCATAGCTTGTTATTTCGTTGTTTCCCGAGAACGGATCAACGCCTTGGCTTCCTTGACCTTATCCCGAAGAACAGCGGCTTTCTCAAACTGAAGATTGCGCGCAGCTAACTCCATCTCATATTCTAGCTCGGAAATAAATTTACGCAACTCATATTCATCCCGCTGTTCTCCCGTCACTGCTTCAACCAGCGCTTCAGCCTGCGCTAAATCTTCTATCCCCTGCTTAATCGCCTTTTGTATTGAGCGAGGCGTAATATGGTGACGCTCGTTAAACGCCAACTGAATTTTACGACGACGCTCACTCTCCGCTATAGCTTTTTTCATTGATCCCGTGATTACATCCGCATACATAATTACCCTGCCATTGCTATGGCGTGCTGCCCGGCCACACACCTGGATTAAGGAAGTGGCTGAACGTAAAAATCCTTCCTTATCGGCATCTAAAATAGCCACTAAAGAAACTTCGGGTAGATCCAGCCCCTCGCGCAAGAGATTAATCCCTACCAAGCAATCAAATTCCTGCTGGCGCAATTGCCGAAGCAGTTTTGAGCGCTCGATCGTCTCGATTTCAGAATGCAGGTAGCGCACCCTTAAACCCATCTCTTGGAAATAGGAAGTCAGGTCCTCTGCCATCCGCTTGGTAAGCGTTGTGACCAAGACGCGCTCGTTCTTTTCTGCGCACTGACGCACTTCATTGGCCAGATCATCGAGCTGGCCTTCCGAAGGCCTAATAACAATTTCAGGATCAAGCAACCCCGTAGGCCGGATAATCTGCTCTATGACCTTATGCTGACTCTTAGCTATTTCATATTCATCAGGCGTCGCAGAAACAAATACAACCTGCTTTACCAATTGCTCAAATTCAGGAAATTTAAGCGGACGATTATCAAGACAAGAAGGAAGCCGAAACCCATATTCAACTAAGATATCCTTGCGCGCCTTGTCCCCGGCGAACATCCCCCGCAACTGTGGAATCGTCACATGTGATTCATCAATAATAACCAGAAATTTCTCGGGGAAATAGTCAAGCAAACAGCTCGGCCTTGACCCGGGGGCGCGGCCGGAAAGCTGGCGAGAATAATTCTCAATGCCATGGCAATAGCCGACCTCTTTAAGCATCTCCATATCATAGCGCGTTCTTGAATTGAGGCGCTGAGCTTCAAGCAGCTTATTGTTGCTTTCAAGAAATTCAACCCGCGCTTTCAACTCTTGCTCAATCTCCTGCAAGGCGGCTGAAACCTTATCCTGCGAAACAAGAAAATGTTTTGCAGGATACAAAACAATCTTTTCAAGCGACGCAAGCGTATTGCCTGTCAAAGGGTCTATCTCGCTAATGTTTTCTACCACCTCATCAAACAACTCAAAGCGCACAGCTTTTTCCTGATACGAAGGGAAAACCTCAACGATGTCTCCGCGCACACGGATCCTACCCCGGATAAACTCATAATCGTTTCGTTCGTATTGTATGTGGATGAGTTTAGCAATCAACTCATCCCGACCTATGGATTCATGCTTCTTGACCGCAACGAGTAAATCCTGATAATCCTCAGGGGATCCCAAATTATAAATACACGATACAGAAGCAACAATTAACACATCCCTGCGCGCCATCAGATTTGCGGTAGCTGAAAGCCGTAGACGGTCAAGCCGGTCATTAATCGAAGCGTCCTTTTCGATATAGGTATCAGTTGAAGGAACGTATGCCTCTGGCTGATAGTAATCATAATAGCTCACAAAATACTCGACGGCATTATGGGGGAAAAACTCCTTAAACTCGGAATACAGCTGCGCAGCAAGTGTTTTATTGTGCGAAATAACAAGTGTAGGAAGATTCAAACGGGCAATAACATTTGCCAAGGTGAAGGTTTTGCCAGAACCGGTAACGCCTAAAAGCGTCTGAAACCGATTCTGTTTCGAGAGCGATTCGACGAGAGCCTTGATAGCGTTCGGCTGGTCGCCGCACGGCTTATACGCGGAAACAAGCTTAAATTGCTCCATGGTTTAAGGGAAGGAAGAATGGTGGAGTCTGCCCTTGATGAGGCCGATAGATGTATTAAGTCTAAATTCAAAGGGGACACGCTTAGCGTTGGTCATGACATACGCAAAAATGTTACGATCCCCCACAATATAACGGATTAATTCAGATTCAACCTTGACCCTAACCAAGGGAATTGATCCTTTTTTGCGCACCTCGCGTAAAAAGGGCTTGCCGGTTATAAAGTTTAACTTCCAGTTACGATTATCGTAATAAATGGTAACCGGATAAGAACTGTCCGGCTGGATATCCTGTAAACGAAAGTAATACAGCGAAGAAAACAAGTCTTGCGAATCCGGGGCAATCTTTGTAGTTGCAGGAATTTGCCCTTGCAGGTTTTCTCTATCCGGAGAAATGTCAACGATCTTATTGCTTCCGGTGACTGAAACATGCGCCGTTAATTTCTCGTAATTAAAATCTATAATCTGAAAATTCTTTTCTTTGCCCAGCCGCCGTTCTTTGGTGAAGCGTCGCGTGATAAGACTCTTTTCATCTAAAAATGTATCAACGATATACTCCAGGTCATAAAAACGCCTAAAAAACGAATTGGGGAAGATGCGCACCCTGATATGATAACAAGAATTGCCCTGGATCATTTCCAACCCCTGAACCTTAAGCACAAGCTTCCCGATGGGGAATCCTAACCACTGCAGCGAATACGTTAACTCCTCATTAGTATTAAGCTTCTTATCTGCTGGCTCAATAATAATCGTTTCAGGTACCGACTTGCCGCGAAAATTCTGAGCACTCAAAAACTCCTGCTGCCACAACGTTATTAATGCAATAAGGATAATTATTTTTCTTATATTATGCATGAATATCTAAACTAATATCAAGCGAATCCACTGAATGCGTTAGCGCACCGATTGATATAATATCCACCCCCGTGGCAGCTATCGCACGTACCCGCTTGGCTGTCACTCCACCAGAAGCTTCCAACTTTGTCCGAGGATGATGGCTGTTAAAAAGCGTGTTATTGAGGATGGCAACCGCTTTCCTTATTTGCGCCAAACTCATATTATCAAGCATGATGACATCAGGCTTAAAACGTAAGGCGTGCTTAAATTCCTTAAGATTTTGCACCTCAACCTCGATCTTAAATCCCTTGGGCACGCTAGGCATACGCTCATACCCTTGAGTAACCTTGATGTGGTTATCTTTGATTAAAATCATTTCGTCAAGCCCCATGCGATGGTTATAGCCTCCACCAATACGCACTGCGTATTTTTGCAGTTCGCGCAATCCAGGAATAGTCTTACGCGTATCGGTGATCTTCGCCTTATACGGCTCGATATGTTTAACAAACGCCCTGGTGCGCGTTGCAACGCCTGAAAGCAGCGACAAAAGATTAAGCGCCACGCGCTCTGCGGTCAAAATACTCGCTGCCTCGCCATTGATCTTGGCAATGGTCCTACCTTTCTTAAGCAGATGCCCTTCTCTAACAAGGACCTTGAAATGAATATTTTTGTCAAC
>JAGOIJ010000019.1 GCA_017995695.1 Candidatus Omnitrophota bacterium
GAGTATCCTAGCGATAGCGAGGAGGCTGATGTTATGGCGGGAAACGTTGCTGCGGTTGCCCGCATGCCTTTGTATCAAGACGCTGAATGTCTTGGTTTTTCGCCTGACCTTAAAATCATTTCCGAATTTACCGATTCAGAAAATACAGTAGCAAACTTTATTGGCGGGGCAATGATTTGGTTAGAAAAACTCAACGGCATATTAAGGAATAATGTGGCTACGCTTGCTACCGCCGGTGAGATTATCAATCTTGTGCACAGTCTCGATAGAAAAAAGAAACTTTCATTGGCGCGCATAACCCATTGTCCCTTTGGCACCTGGCATGGCGATGTCAGCGCCAGGGCATGGATTGGCTCGTACCCTGAACACAAGCAGCTGTATAGCCTTTTAGACAGGGTTATTACTGGGTTGTTAGCCGCAGGCGTTCCCTATTTTAGAGCGAAGGGGTCAGATAGCAGGACAAATGCAATTTGGTTACGAATATTCTTTGCCGAGCAGAGTTGTTATCCTTGGCATTTCCAAAGCGATAACTTTATGTGTACAACGAGCCCCTTTTCCTATACGGCAGATTTCTTGAAACATTTGGGCAAGGCAATTGAGCTTGCCTGGGACGCTGGTTTTGCTGTTGTCCCCCTGCTTGCCCATAATCTTGAGCCTGGGTTAACCTTGTATGTGAGTGGTAAACCAGTAAGTTATCTGGTGACGTTGGCAAATGATATTGCCCGGCAGGCAGCGTCTCGGGCGCAATGGGTTGAGCCTCCGCACGTCTATGTGCTTGACGACGATCTAAACGAAAAATTATTCCACCTGGTGCAACGGGATAGCAAGGCAGGGCTTGCATTGTATGATATTTCCCGCCAGGGAGTGGTTACTCTTTTAGTGAGGGAAAATGGCTTCCAGGATGAGGTGCAATTCCAAGTTAAGGAAGATGGCATGGCAAAGACGTTGTCATTGTCAGAGTTGCAAGCCGAACTTTCCAGAAGACTCGACATTGAGGAGCGCTGCATTGCTGAATTTCTCACCACCATCAGCCTAATGGCCAACAGGCTTTTTGCAATACATCTTGAATCTTCGCAAGGTATGCCCCATATGGTCTTTGCTAAACTTAAAGACTTGCGAACCGAAGAAGAGTATTTTAGAATTGCGAGCCGCGATTTCAGCTTTGATGCGTGGGAAAGAAATACGGATCGCGATCACGGATTCCTAGATCTTAATAACCATGATAATTTTGCTTATTTTGATGGCGATCACCCGTTACCGGCTTTGTATTTAATTCTTCAAGAGATTAAGCAACTTTTAAGTAAATGGCAGCAAAGGTCATTGCGTGGGCAGGTATCCATTGCTTCGGATTATGTGAAGCGGGTATACGATAGCAATGATAGTATTATGAATTATCCCTCACCGGTGAAAGACGGAACGGAGATAAGCCTGCTTATGCAGATCCCTGTTGATGCGTCCGCATCTTCTTGCGCGCTCGCGCATAAAATCGATGGGGTGGGCATGCCGTTATTCTATGCGCGCAGCAACGATGATTGTGGCATTGGCGACATGGATTCGCTGCATATCGCAATAAAGCTAGCCGGCGATCTGGGCCAGCGAGTCATCCAGATACTGCCGCTGATAATTTCAAGCTGCAACAACTCTCCTTATTCTGTGTTAAGTTCACGTCTGAAAGAGCCGCTCTATATAGGTATACGGTCGCTTCTGGAATTAATACCCTGCGCGCAGGCAGAAGAGTATCTCGCTGCGGCTGCAACGCAGGAGAAACAAGCAAGAGCTCGCGCGAGTGAAACCGTTGATTATGATTTAGTGCGAGCGATCAAATATCCCGTATACCGCATGGCCTGGAAAGAGTTCCGAACGTATGCCGAGGATCATCCGCTCAAACTGGCTATGCGCGCCTATCTGGATAAATACAAAAATTGGATTTTTGATCATGTCTTGTACATGCTGCTAAAACAAAAATTTAGCGCAGAGATTCCCAATGGCTGGGATTGGAGGATTTGGCCTGAAGCAATCAGGTTACGTGATCCTGAGGCCCTCCGTAATGCCTTCGCAGAACATGTCGATGAAGTTTCCTTCCAGCTTTTCTTGCAGTGGATCCTTGATGGTGTGCAATGGAATGCCGAATTAGAATACGCCGGCGGTCTCAATGTCGCTTTGATGGATGATGTGCCGTTTGCTGTTGAAGGCGCAGATGTGTGGATACAGCCAGCAGTATTTGGTTTGGCAGCGCCTGCGTTTAAACGTAGATTCACCCAAGGCGTTCCTGCTGATCCATTCGGCCCACACGGCCAATATTGGCAGTTTTATCCTTATGATTGGGATGCTTACGCAACGAAAGAATTTTGGTTGGAGCGTTTTGCGTATCAGTTGTCTAAGGTATCATATCGGAGATTGGATCATGTGTTAGGTTTCTTCCGCGCATTCTTGTTTTCAGAAGATGTTGACGAAGAGATGACACTCCAGCAGCTTGGTTTGTGGGATTTAGTTGAAGTGGTGGTGCGCGCGGGATTACCTCACCCGCACAAGCGGCCCTATCTGGCGCAAGCAGTCTTGGGTAGCTTTACAGCTACGCTTAAGCAGGCTGCGCCGGTGGCTGATATGCAAAATCTTATCTTTAGCCAAGAAGGCGCTCTTAAGCAGGATACCATGATCCTTATTGCTCGTCGAGCAGAAGGCAGGCAAAAGCCCGAAGGTTGGTTTAGGTCATTTGTGGTGGATAAAGCAGTGTTTAAGGGTGAGCCGATGTGGGATTTCACCCGTATCTCTGATCTGAGCGATGCGTTCGCTAAGCATTTTAATGAGTCGCCGTTGGATGCGCTGGTGCGGTATTTATTCCCGGAAGATCATGCGCGATTGCCTCAACCAACTGATAGCGTGCGCGTTGCATTTTTCCGGCCCGCTCCCGGAGAAAAGATTTTGAAGAAATTCTTGGCCGTAGCCAAATCACAGCATGCCACCATGATTGCCGAGGCTTTAGGTGTGGTGCCACAATATATTACTGATTCACTCAATACAACCGGCGTTACCAATTATATCCCGTGCGTATTTGGCTTTGAGCCTTGGAATCCTAAGAATCCGTATTTCTTCCCTAATCACCAGGAAAACGGCTATGTAACGTTTGGCCTGCATGATTCAACTACAATCAAGACATGGTGGGATACGTTGGCTCCTGATAACCGCCAGCAGATTTTGGATTGGATGTATCCGGAAGCAGAAAAGCGCTCAGAAGATTATGTTGAGCTTACCGACGATCTACACCGAGATATATTGTTGAAGGTGTATCAATCTCCCGCACGCATAGCTGTTTTGTTGTGGTCAGACATTCTTAAGCAGGGCGAGGAAGGCCGTATTAATGATCCGAATCCTGCTTCCGGGCACCGCGATTGGGTGGCGCGCATGCCCCTTGATTGTACGCTTGATAATCTCTTGTCTGCTGCGCAGGGAAAACCTTCATCTGAAAAAGCCGCTAAGGCAATCGGCTTAATTAAATATTTGAAAGATAGGTCCGGCAGGCAATCGAGCAGCCCGGTGCAAAGCTTGAGGGAACAAATGGCAGGCGTTGTCGCAAGAATGATTACTTTGATGACGCGTCTTAAAGGAGGCGTTGTTTCACTATCGTTACCTATTCATGAGCTTGAACGCAGGCTTGAATACATTGATGATCGTTTATTGTATGTATCGCTTAAGTCATCGACGTTAACCGAACGGTCTGGGTTAATCTCTGAGTCAAGTCTACATTCGTATTGGCGCCTCAGTAATGCATTGCATAGGTACGTAGGCATGTATATACAACACCAAAAGGCCTTATCCTCGCCTCCCTATAATCGGTACCATCTTTATGATAGGGCGCACATGTTGTGGATCAAATATGCTTTAATTAAAGAAATTCCCTCATTTAATGATTCTGTGGAGAGGGCAATGCGAGAAATTGAAGCTATACTTTCTTCTCATGATTGCGGAACAACGAGCAGTTCTCCGGTAGAAGATAAAACCGGTTTTGTTTTTCCTCAGGTGCTAGATGCAATCGATTCTATTTTGCTTCGCCCGGTAGATCCTGAAGTGTATTTGACTACTGAATTTAGCTCTAAAGAAAATGATCCTAAAGCCATCCGCACACCTCATTTTAATTTGGTAAGATCGCTACAGCAAGCGTTAACCCCATTAATTGAAACTTACTTCAAGTGGTTTGCCTACGACGCGCGTACCGCCCTTGAGATCGGCGCTGGCGCAGGTTTATATGCACGGGTTCTTCCGGATTTTCTTAAAAACCGCTTAACCTGGATTGAGACGGATCATAATGAGATGTTCGCCCGCGCTGCGCTGCGGTTGCCTTTTGATGAGGTTAAACATCGGTATGTAGTTACCTCAGCTGATGCATTGGCTATTAAAGACAGCTCATGCGATGTGATAACTGGATTATCCACGATGGGCGCGCTCAGAGATCTGCATGGCGTCTTACATGAAGCTCATCGGGTATTGGCATCACAAGGAGTTGTTATAGTGATCAATGATTTAGGCGCCGTACCGATTATAGAATCATATTATATGGATACTCTCGCGCGAGAGATCTTCGGTATCCCCCAAGGCGTCGTGTATCAGCTTTATCATGAAGAACGAAGAGCATTTATCGATCTAGATTATTCTCGAGAAACACATGCTTTGCTTGAGGCGGCAAGAGGAAAGATTCCGCCAGAAGAGCATGCGAATCTTAGAAAGAAATTCGGCCTTCAGCATTGCAATTCATCTCTGTGGAGGCTTGCAAATTTTAAGAATGTTTTTTACCAGCGGTTATTCCTTGCGTTACGCAGGAATGGGTTTGCGCTTCTTGAAACCAGCATTATGCAGGATCGTTTTGATGTGGTAGTCGCGCAGAAAGGCCGGCTTAACAAATATACTTCAAGTCCTGCAACTGTCAAACCAAACCAAGCTGGTATGGATATTCATATGGTGCGCGATGCGCTCCTGAAAAAACGCGCGCTTACGCTTTTCTCAAGAGCGCTGTCGCTGCATGAGGCATATAATCCTTTTCTTTTCCATGGGCTATTAAGTGATGGTAGGATGTTTGTGGTAGGGCAGGGACCTTTACGTATCGTTGTGTTGGAAGGGGATCGCCACTCGTTTGGAGAGCTTTATTATGTTGGCGCGCAAGATATTGAAGTATCATTAGCGCGTAACCAGATGGCTCATCTTGCGCATCGGGCAATCGGCTATGGAGTCACTGAGATGTCCAATGAATACCGCGGTTGGGTCAAAGAGTTTTTCCACATTTTTAAGGACTACCGCGGGCAGGGATTAGGCAAACGTATATTTAATCTAAGACTTTCCTTACTCAACGCAGGATATGGGTGCGGTTTAACGTTGGAAGGAGTGATGATTCCGCCGTCACAATATGGCGAGGGAAAACCGTTTATGGTCAGGGTAGGGCGTACTTTGGTGACTAACTACGATATTCTTGAAGAGGCGCGGGAAAACCACGTCAAAGAATTTTATACCGATAAGCTTGGTTTTAAGCCAGCTAGTCGAAAAAGCGTATGGAAAGGTGAAGGGTTGGTATTACGCTTCCCTAAGCGCAACAATCTTCCAGGAGTTGCTTCTTCTCCTATTCAGGTTTTGGTGCTTGCGGACACGCATATCACGCATGCAAAAGAATTGCCGGCGATTATTGAGCAGGAAGCGCGCGCAAGCGATTACTGTATCCATGCCGGAGATTTTATTAGCTTTGCAATCTTTGAGCAATTGTCTGGATGTGTTAAGACCTTTGGCGTGCAGGGCAATGTTGATGGTGAAGATGTAGTAACAAGGCTTCCTCTTAAGCAGGTTATTCATATCAATGATGTAGCTATTGGTCTTATCCATGGCCGCGGCGCGCCCAAGGATTGCATACCATACGCGCAAGAGGAGTTCAAAAAAGAGTTGTCAGGGCTGGATATGATCATTTTTGGCCATTCGCACCAGCCCCAGGATATTGAGCTTGAGGGGACTATTTATTTTAATCCTGGCTCACCCACTGATACTCGCTTCGCACCCTTTCGCTCCTATGGCGTTATTGAGATAGATGGCCGAAACATCACCAGGCGCATTGTCAAATGCGATAATACTTCGTCTGACCCGCATCGCGCAAAGCAGCAATGTACGCAACAGCAGATAAAAGATGATATAGCAAAATCTACTCCGCTATTGTTACAAAAAAAATATTTCGCGCAGGTAGTTAATGAAACTATTATCCTTGCAAGAAATAAAGATGCGCAGGTAGCAAGCGCGCTGGAAAAGATGCGCGATACCATTGTCATTCGCGCCGGTCCTTTTACCTATATATGGGGATCCTTCCAAAAACACTTCTTAAGTCAGTGTCTGTATCTTGATGAATCACTTCTCTACAACCCAGCCTATCATACCGAGTTGCTTTTAACATTGCTCCACGAAGCTTCGGTTATTGCTTATCCTGAACGCCCTGATAGAGAAAATGAAGAGTTTGCGCAAACATGCCTGAGAGAAAATGTTAACCAATGGCAGGGATTTACTATCTATGAGCACGAGCAGCGCGCGCGCATGGTTGATGGCCAGGCGCAGCAAAGCACGCTTGATTTTATCGAATCGTTGGCTCACCCAGCGCAAGAGGCGTTATGGGGTCTGTTGCGTTCTTCTTCTGTTAAAGGATTATATATCGATCCTGCGATAACACAGCAAGAGTTAGAGGAGTATTTTTTTGAAGGCAAGGACGATGCTGTTTACTCCCGTCAATTCCTCGGCACCCTAGAAATTAAATCGTATCGTTTGTTGGCAGATGCTTTACAAAAAACAAAAAACTGCACATCGACAACCGACTTTGCCCCTGAAACCATTTCTCTCATATTACAGGGTATAACTGCCCCCCAGAATGATCTTGCTGCGCAATCAGCTGATGCCGCGCGTGCGCTATTCCCAGAATTCAATACTCTTTTACAGCCGCAGGTATTTTTGCGGCTTGCTGTGCGCCTTGAGCAGGCGCTTGGCTACACTCGTCCCGTAAAATCTTTATTGACGATGTATGTTGATAATCTGCAGAACCGTAGAATCGCAGATTTGTTGAATGAATGTTCTGACCAAGGATTAGTCGATCATGCGTTGGATGTGGTAGTGCGTTTTGCAATGGCAGGCGACGCATCATGGTTTTATCGTCTGCTGGATATTCGGATATCGCGCGGCATTGCCATCCATATGCATACGATGACTGCGCAGGAGCTTAATGGCTGGGATGCCGAGTATTGGCTCGGGCCGACAGTGCAGCTAAGCGGCGAACGTCCGCGCATTGCTGTTTTTGGCTCAACCGGTATAGTTTATGAAGGATGGGCTGTTGAACGCAAATGTCCTTTGGAATTGAAAGAGTTGGTATGTCTTATGGAAGGTTTTGGTAAGCTGAAAGGCTTGCGGGAATCAACGCAAGCACTTCAAGATGGCGTAACGGCGTTCTCTTGTTTTCCTAAAGCCTCTCTGGAAGCCTTCGGCAACTGTTTTTTTGTGCAGCAGATGGAATATTCACGAGGTGATGGGTCTGTGCAGGCGACATT
Organism: Candidatus Omnitrophota bacterium; assembly: GCA_017995695.1. Lineage (GTDB taxonomy): Bacteria > Omnitrophota > Gorgyraeia > Gygaellales > Profunditerraquicolaceae > JAGOIJ01. The sequence continues at coordinate 7,554 of JAGOIJ010000019.1, forward strand.
CCCGCTCGCTGCGAAGGCATTATGCTCTCATTTCTGCTATGACAATGCTTTCTTTTCGTTTGTTAATGATATCCCGGATGGTCGAGAATCAGCGTTGAGTGAGAACAGTAATGCATTGCAGTCTGATTTAGTAACACTCACTAACTCTCGCCAGATACCACATGTTGCGTCTGTTGAGGCTTTCTTGCAGGAGCATCAGTTTGTGCCAAGCATGCCTTTAACACGCGGCGGACGCAATATTTATGCCCGGCTTAATGATGGGCGGCGCGTAGTTATTAAGGTGACGAATTACTCCATTCTTTATGTGAAAAATAGTAACATTGAGGCAGAAAAGCTTGAATTGGCGAAGGAGGCGCATGTCCTTTCTTTATTACATGATCAGCAGTCAGTATGGGGCTTGGAAGGAGATTATCCACGAGTGATAGTTCACGGCAATCCTTGTAATCCTTTGCTGCCGCTTTTTACCTTAACTACTGCGCATGAATTTGACGCCGAGTATGGTCAGCCTTGGCAAGGCAAGCTTTTTTTTAATGATAACACGTGTTGGTCATTGGCGTATGTTGCCAGCGAGGATAGTTTCCGTTACCTTGATCATCCTGAACATGAGTGGTATCCGGAGGAGTATTTATTGCGCATTATACGCGATAGAAGCCGCCTGGCGCGCAGGGGTATTTTTTTCTGGCACTGGGATGGTTTTATGCACAACATAAATGATGCCAGGGAGTTTGACTGGACCTACTGCAATGGAGATAGCAATAACCGCGGCGCAGGGCAGTTCCCGCGCTGGTTGAAAAAGAATGAGTTTACTAATCAGCGCAAAAGCGGGCCTATGGATGTCGGCCATGCAGTATATATAGGTAAGGAATGTAATAATAGGAATCTGGGTGTGGTAAGAAGGGAATTAGGCAATATCGTGTTTTCCGCAGTTATGGTTGAGGGGGCGAACATGTGGAAACACTATGACTATCCCTATAAGTTTTTCTTTTCTGATGAGCGGCATCGTTTTACGGATTTCCTGCGTCAGGCATTCCACCAATTCTACCATACGTTTACCGGCTCACGCGATAATGTGCTCGATAGCATGATTGATTGGCAGGAGCTTTCGTTTAGGCTGATGTATGAGATGGGCTATGTTATTCGCCAGGAAAATGGTAGGGACTTTGATTTAGGCTATGGACACGGAGTATTTCCTTGTCAGGAACTGATCCGCGCACTGTACATTGCCACAACGTTGGCCATGATTGAAATGAGCGCAAGGAACCATATTGACGCAAATGTCAGTTCACCGATTGCGTCAAGATCACTGTCGCGTATAAAACATCAAGTCATCAGCAAACTCATGGAGTATTGCGGTGAGATTGAAGACTTGGCTGTGGCGCTGCAGCAGAATGATAGCGAATTAACTTTATCCCGGTTTGCGGATGAGGCCAATCTGATTTTCGAGGAGTGCCAGCAGTTTATCGTCAATTCTATAACTGATCTTGAGGCGCTAAATGAGGTTCCACAAAGATATCTTGGTGAAGTAGAAAGTTATCTTAGGTTGCTTAGGCGACGAGGAGAAATAAATGACTATGTCGCTGGAACGCTGTTTGCCCGTATTTGTACCCTCAAGCAAAGAATTACACAGGGTCAGATACGAGAGATCATATATGCTTCTGACTCTCGATCAAATATCATCGTGTTCCCCCGCGATCGAGCGAGTTCACCGAGTCTCACCGAATTAGAGCAGGCGCAGCAGATGCTTCTTGCCTGCAGACAAACGCTGCATGATATCAATAACCGCTTAGGAATTATTAAAATGTCTCTTGAGCTCAAGGCTGATGTAGTGTTTGCCAATGATTCACCGTTTACAATATTACAGAATTGTATTGAAGGATGGAGGCGGGGGATGCCGCGCGCTCATGTTGAAATAGTCGACCCCACCCAGGCGCAGGGGTTTGTGTATCTGGTTGAGTGCTGTTCTCATGATCTCGGCCACTGGTTTATGGATCATCTCGAACTTCTTGATGATGAATCTATCAGTGTTGAACCACTCGTGCACTCTCTTCAGCTTTCAGGGGAAAGGATTGAGGCCAGCCGCATCGTGCTGACAACGCACATACCGCAACTTAAAGAAATGTATGAAGGCCTACGAGAGGTAGTGCATACGGGTGTCATTGTCTTTAATATGGAGAAGATTGATATAATGAATTTGCTCAAGACAGAGCTTGAATTATTTTCAGGTCCTCTTATCAATTTTGTTGCTCCTCGAGAAAGAATATTTGTGTATGCGGATCGCGTACGCCTTAAGAATATATTCTTTAATTTATTTCATAATGCAATGTTTGCCTTGCGCGGTAATCCCGATGGTTGCCTGACCGTAACTATCGAGGTGCTGGGTGAAGATATTCATGCGAAAGTATTTGTTAAGGATAATGGTGCCGGCATTGCCTCTGAACATCTGCCGCATATTTTCGATCCCTTTTTTACTACTAAGGGCAAGGAAGGTACAGGCATAGGGCTTGCGCGGGTTAAGGCTGACCTTGAAGCTATGCATGGCGGTATTGAAGTTGAGTCAAGACAGGGCATTGGAACAACATTTATCGTGCGTGTGCCGCTTGCCAGCAGCAGTCCAGCATCAAGCAGTTTCGCGCAATGGTTTGAGACTTTGCGCGTAACCGGAGACTTGAAGAAAACAATTCCTTTGGCCCCTGAACAGGTTGATCTTTGGGCTAACCCGCGCAGCATCTATTGTCAGAGCATGCGCAAGGGCATTGCGGTTGTGAAGGCATTAATGTCTGATGATCCTCGCGTTGCGTTCTTGGCTTATGGCTTAGGCCAATTGCGCACAAAAGATGGGAAGACCATTATTGATTACCGCGCAGAGATTATTGAGTTATTGGAAATTTTGGTTTCTTCAAAAATAATATTGGCTGATAGCTGCGATTGGCTCACTGGCAGATTCGTGCCGTGGGTTATTGGGCAACCGACTGATTCCAATGCGTTAATCTCCGTATGTGTTTCATCAGAAACAGGCGTGCTATGGATTCCTTTTACGCTTTTGAATCAGCTGTGGAATAACGCTCGTCAGGAATGGAAGGGAAATTATCGTTTAGCTGAGCAGGATGCTGCTTCTTTGGCGCAGTGGAGGAACGTTCAATTACTCATGGCGTTTGGTATGTACGCGGCTGCGCAACACCCTCGCGTGCGTGAGCGGGCAAAGGTCTTTCTTGATGAGCTTCTGGTTCTTTTGTGCGGCGAAGATGATGTTCATAATAATGGCTCGCCTAGTTTTCAAAAACAGATAAGCGAGATTTGCGTTGAATATTGGAACGCGTTTATCGTTCCGACGCGCCAATGTTTGATTACTAAAGCGATACAAGAGTCTGATATAAAGGTTCTGCGTAGAATATTCTGGGGGATAAGTGTTTTTCCAGGATTTGCTGGTAATTTGCTAGCATATATGCGCGCCCGCGGATTGACGCCATTGTTCATGAGGGCGTTGCAAGCAGATGTGGATGGCCAGTTGCTACCGCATAGCAAGGGTGCTGTTCAAGTTGCGGCCAAGGCGCATGAGGTTTGCGAGCAGCTAGTAGTGCAGGAACTGACGCATTATTCGCTTGAGCCTACGCAAGCTGCGCATGCCTTTGCGTTGTTTCCTGTTACTGGCACTGCGCAGGCATTAATTCGTTGGCTCGCCGTGCAGTCTGATATTGCATGCGGTATGACGCTTTCCACCTTGGCTGATGTGCGACCAAACCCGGTGGTGCGGTTAAGCCAAGAACTGGTAAATCTTTCATTCGGTGAAGTTGGGCAAGATCCCGTGTTGTCTGATTTAGCGCGCAGTGTGCGCGAGCGATTGGTGAACATAGCTTTCTCAAATTTATTAATCGCCGAAGATATTACTGCTATTGTTGCAGCGTATCATTATTTTCCTGATCCGCAAGTGCTTGAAGCTATTCTGCCCTATGTTTTTGTTAGTAAAGGCAATTCTAATCATACGGTACTTCAAGCGTTGTGCAAGATTGATAATCAACTGCAGGGAGCGCTTAATGAGACGTTACGTTATTACCATGGCAGAGCATTGCCGTTAAGCTTGTATGCTGCGCGAGCGCGTTTTGAAATAACGCGCGGAAGATTGTTTAAGGAACTGCGATTGGGCACATTGTTTTCGCCTGAAGTTATGCCCCATAGCAACATGTTGGAACACATGCGAGAATACGCCCAGTGTTTTTATGCGCTGGTTGGCTATATGGAGTTGACTGAACTTATCCATGATTTGATTGCCTTGCGCGGCTATTTTGATCTGCTCTATCGCAATAAAAATAATAAATATTTCTGCACCTTGCATCAAGCGTTACTGAAAGAGCTCATCCAATACTTGCAACTATTTTATTTGCTGATAGCTGAAGAAAGCGAAGACCAAGAAATAGCTCATCAGGCCGAGGAATTTATTGCGCAGCGTTCCCTTAATCAAGAGAGCGATCTTATTTCGCTTGGTGCGCGCATCCAGGAGTTGTCTCAGGCATTAGATGATCTGGTGAGATTGCGTAATCAGGCGGATTCTTCTGAACATCGTCGGTCCCTAGTTAAGGCGCATCTTCGCTTAGCGCGATATTTTCGCTTAAATCAGAATGTTGATAAAATTCGCAAACACATTGAAGCAGCGATTGCCTCTGATCAGCGCTTGCTTCGTTTCCAACAGTTGCTGCAAGCCCGTCTTGCCAGCTCTCCTTTGCCAGGAGCACCATATTTTCTAAAGCTTAGGATGTTCCCAAAAAGCAGTAGCCCGGCGAACAATAATTCAGATGATGACAAGTCAGTTGTGCGTTTGCAACAGGATATGTCCAGGATTTATCAGAAACACAAGGAATGGAAGCCAGCACTGGGGGTTTTTGGTAGCGCCCGCTTAACGCGCCATGATCCTGAGAATATTGTAGCTGCTGAATTTGGCAGAAGGCTCTTCCAGGAGCATTTGATTCCTCGTACCGGGGCTGGTCACGGTATCATGGAGGAGGTGCTGCGCGGTTTTGTGGAGGCGCGCGATAATTATGCTCGGAACATGCGTCATGCTATGAAGACCCAGGGTGTTAAAATAATGCTTCCCCATGAGAAAAGAGTCAACCCTTTTGTTGAAAGCTTAGTGCAATGCCGATATTTTCCTACCCGCAAACGCGGCCTGTACGATAATACCATTGCGTGCGTAGTATTTCCCGGCGGGTTTGGTACGCTTGATGAGGTGTTTGAAGCATGGAGTCGCGGTATACCTGTTGTATTAATCGGTAAAGATTTTTGGCGTCCTTTATTTGCGGTCGTGAATGCGGCTTGGCGGATACGTCGCGTAACCGTAAACGTAGCAGGGCACCGTTTGCCTTATATCACTGATGATTTTGATCAAGCGATGAGCTATGTGCAATGTTACGGCCTCGCTGTTGAGGCCATGCCACGTATCGGTAATCAAGCAATTAAGCGTTTCAATAGCGAGGTAAAGCGTGGCGTACAAACCATGGCTTCTTTTAGGAGGAGCGTTACCTTTATTGCCGATACCCAGGTCTCTGAGCCGGAAATGCGTATTGCCTGTCATCTTGCGCAACGATTGATGACTCACGAAGTTGATGTGCGTCTGGCACAGTCAGGCGCATTATTAGAAAAGCTCGTGCAGATCGGTATCGAGCATAAATTGTTGCCATTTTTACAAACCACGCTTTTGGTGCCATCGCTATCATCTGCAAAAGCAATTTCCCTGCCTCATCCTCAATATTCTTTGACGGTAACAGATCATTCAGTTCATCAATTGTTAATTACGAAAAACTCATGTGCCTTTGTATTTCTGCCAGGCGGTCCCAATCTTTTTAATTGGCTCTTTGCCATTGCAGTTGCTATGCAGACGGGCTTGGTCAGCCGCAAGCCGATCATCCTCATTGGGAAGAGATTTTTTCAGCCGATACAGCGGGTTCTGATGACCATGTTGTACAGGCGGTCGCAGCCTTTTGTTGATAAGCAAGATGTCGCTTCCTTGCAGATAGTTGATAGCGCTCAAGAAGCAATTGATCTTTTGCCTGACGCTGTGCGCAGCCGCATGACCTGGAAAGGAAGCTCTCCTGTCCAGGATGACTACGCAGGGGAAAAGCGTCCGCATACCTTTGTTCCTGTTGCGAGATCAAGGAGCTTAAGATCATCAGCAACTGGCGCCGAAGTTATCGAGAGATTGCGAACGTATCTTGGCGAAATCAAAGTCGATTTTCGTACGGCAGCTATTGCTGAATACGGGGAGCACTTTGCCAGTTATCGTTGCTATGGTTGCAGTTGGGCCTTAAAAGAAATCTTACAACAACAATTCAAGCCTTCCGAGATGACGGTTACGGTGCATGCAGGAGAGATAGAGGAAACCGGGCAGGATATGCGCTGGGTAACCGTTGTTTTGCCTGATGCTTCGGTCTACATGCTTGCCGTACATGGCCAGCCAGAAGTGATCTCTCTTTACATATATGAAGAAGGTTTCGTTGCGCTCGGTCTTGTCCCACGACTTGATTACGACCCCGACGCTTGCGGTATCGTGTATGATAAAAGCCGGATCGAGGCCGTGATATCCCATTTTAATCGGCTTCGGCGTTACAGTAGCGCTTATAGCGTTGAAGCGGCGCTTGTACCTCCGGAAATTGTTTCCAGCCCAGCGCATGAAGGCGTTGATATCCCCACCATCTATTTTATGCATAGTCATGAACGAGTTTATGGTTTCTTAAAAGAAAACTATCCTTCCGGATCAGTCGTTATAAACTTTGACGCTCATTCTGATATGGGTGAAGTTGAAGGTAAACCTATTGCTGACTGGAATTGGGTTTCGCATGCAAGCAACGATGGATTGATCCATGAATACGTATGGGTTCCGAATACGTCCTTTGGCATGCAGTATTATCTTGTCTATCGAAATGGTCAGGCAGCGGTTAAGCGCGACATTCGAGAGCTCAATTGGTTTGATCAAATGGCGTTTCCCATTATCCCGACAGTTGACCTTGATTTCCTGATCTCAAATCAAATGCGCGCGCCCAGCGAGCGCCAGATCATGTTCGCTGCGCGTTCCATAGCGCAGTTTTTAGAAAAACAGCAGATTGCAGTCACCGTTGTGCCTGTTGCTATCTCCCGTGAGTGTATAATGGGTGATTTAGAATACGAGGCGCGTCAAAGTCTTATTGACGCATTCCAGGCTCATGCTGTTTTTGTTACCCATTCCAGTTCGCCACTCAAGCAGCACATCATTGATACATTGACCTTAGCAAAAAGTAACAGCAGTCCTGCCATAGAAACCGCAAGTTTCACGTTAGAAACCAATAAAATTCTTGAAAAGCCTGTTAACCATGCTGTCCGGGGTTTGTTCTGGCCGGCAACCATTGATCAGGCTTTTTTGAGCGGAATGTTTATTATCGAGATGATTATTGTGGGCATGCTGGGCGTCACAGCAGTTGCGTGTATGGCAATCAGTCGGGCTTTATTGGGTGTAGTGTCGATGCCGGTAAATGGCATTGCCGCAGCGTCGACTGCGATGATTTCACAAGCCAAGGGAAACGGCAATCACGACGAGGCAAATGCCATTGCTATGCATGCGCTTTTGCTTGGTTTTGTGTGTTCCGTGAGCCTGGCGTTGGTTGCATATATCTTTGCGCCTCATCTGCTTGGATTGTTCGGTGCACAGAATGAAATATTCCGTTTGGGGGTGCCGTATTTGCGTACGTTCTGTTATACGATTGTGGGAATGAATATGGTTTGGCTATTACGTGCCATTTTTAAAGCAAGCGGCGATGCGCATAAGGCCATGCATACCGCTGCCTTTGCTGCTTGTACCACGCTCATGAGCATGCCGCTGTTGACGTTTGGCGTAGGTATATTCCCTAACTGGGGTTTGATAGGCGCTGGCTGGGCGCAATGCCTTGGCAGGGTAGTAGCGGTGAGTTTCGGATTCATGGCGCTTCATCGTGGGACTAAGTTCCTTAAGATTAAGGTATCAGATTTCAGATTTTCTCCCGCGATCATGAAAGAGATGTTTCATCTTGGGTTTTGGCAATTCTTACAGGCTGGCGTCACCTATCTTTTCGCTGGATGGGTTATCCTTAAGATAATTTCATCGTTTGGCGAAACAGTGGTTGCAGCGTTCGGTATCATCGGCAGTATCGGCCATCTTTTGAATATTCCTTCAGCAGGCCTGGGGACTGCCGTTGCCACGCTCACGGGCCATTATTTGGGAAATAAGAATGTACCAAAAGCAGAAGCGTTATTAAGACGCAGCCAGCTTATCGGCCAAGCTATCGCGATTTCTTTAGGGATTGCAATTTGGGTGTTCGCTGCGTATGTGTTGCGTTTATTTACGCAAGATGCCGCTGTGGTGATGACTGCGCAACCTCTCTTGCGCGTTACCTGCCTTATGTATGGTTTTGTCATGTTCTGCGCGCTCATGCAGCAATTTTTTACTTCGGCAAAGAAAACAAAGTGGTTGGTGAGCGCCAGCGCTTTTGAATGCGGCTTTGTCGCGCTCTTATTGGTTGGGGCATGGTTGTTGCATGCCGGCTTATTAACAATCTGGTTCATTATCTCGCTGGGCAGCTTAGCGCACGCAGTAGCATTTTATCAATTCTTCCGTACGGGAGCATGGAGTTTGACGGTTAACAACGCAGTCGCGCGTAAGCAGGAACCACATCTTTCTTCATCTCCTGTCAGTGGTAAGGTTCCTCCTGCCCCTCGGCCGAGCAAATACGCCGCAATCCTTGGCCCCGTATCTAAGGCGTTTATCTTTGAGATGCTCTCTCGGCTTATGGCAACTATCAATGCGATAGAGCAAAACACAATCTCTGGATTGCCGCACGACATAAAGCAATTTCTTGATCCGCGTAAACGTGAAGTTTTTGGTAAGGTCGCAAGAATAACGCACAGAGAGCTTACGCCGCTCCTAGAGCGTCGACAACAAGTGCTTCAGGGCGAGGGTCTTAAGGATTGGGAAACGCTTGAGCATATCGATGAACAGATTAAAGAGCTTGAGCATCTGATCCGTTTGCATCGCCATGAGGTAGCGCAATTGATGTTGAGTATGGTGAGTGATTTTGTTATTGATGGCTATAACACGCAAGCGTTAGAGGAAAAACAGTATATGGTGCTGCTTCGCTTGCTCAACAAGTGTCAGTACTATATAGCTGATTACATGGAAAGAAGCGATGGATTTTACGAAGCGCATGTTTTAAGAAAAGTTGATAATCTGCAGCGTGATATAGGTAATAGGCAGCTGTGGCTTGTTTTGTTTCTTGCCTGCGAAGCTATTAAGGTGCCTGTGTTTGTGCTTCAAGAAATAGCAAAAATGCAATGGGATCTTGAGTCCGGAAATGTTAGTTCGCCGGTTCAGGTGAGTCAAGATGTGCTGTCTTCAGAACAGATCGATGTTATAAATGCCACGCAATGCTTTGATCTTGGTTTTCCTGTATCGCTTGATAATTGCTTAATTGAGAAAGACACCACCGGCCATGTGAATACGACCTGGCGCCTCACACATCAACCAACAGGTCAGATTTTTATTGTGCAGAGGCTTAATACCATTTTTGATATTGCTGCCATCGATCATAATCTGCAGTTATTCGAGGATGCCCAGGAAAAAGCGCAGGAGTATCTCCCGTCATATTGGCAGAAAGCTTTGTATGTTCCGGTGAAGGGGAGCCGTTCGAAAATTTATTATAATGCTCAAGGTCAGGCGTGGCGGTTGATGCGTTTTATTGAAGGTAAAATTTTTAACGCATTTAATGATATTCCGGAAAGCGACCGGCCTGATGCAGCGTATTCATTAGGAGAGGCGATCGCGCTCTTTAATCGCATCACATCAGTTTTCCCTGCAAGTTCCTGGCTTTTTACTCTTAAGCATTTTCATGAAAGTGCCTATCATTTGGATTATCTTGATAGGATCCTCGTTGGGCAAGAAGTAGTGTTAAGTTTAAGCCATGACACCAGCAGGACTGTGCAGATCGATCATGCAAGGCGCAACAGGTATTCGCAGCGCATAGAGAGTTTATTGGGAAAGATTGAAGGGTGGCGT
>JAGOIJ010000165.1 GCA_017995695.1 Candidatus Omnitrophota bacterium
TGCGTAAATCTAATGCCATATGCGCCTTATTTAAGCCGCCCCCAATAACGCCCCCAAGGATACCTGCGCCAATACCGCCTCCCCCCCCAATACCTGCCCTGCCTCCAGAGGCGTGCGGTTCAAACTCAGTGACTGCGGCAGTAACGATAAGATCTGCGGTTTTAATTTTACCACGCTGCGGCCCCCCCATCCCCTGTTGAGCAGCGCCTGAAATCGCAAGCTCCTGTTCCTGCATTACTGCGCCCAAGGCCTGACGCTCTAAAACAGAGAACCGACTACTATTCATCAACGCAGTCACCAGCATCTCCCGCAACCCAGAACCTATCTCATACGTTGCTTGGGCAGCCTTAACATCGAAGTCTGCCACTGCCACGCGTGCCTTAGGGCCAGAATAAGGTGGCAACCCTTGCGTTCCGGCGTTATTATCAACCCGTGCCGTAGGCTGCGCAAAACAACACGAAGCGCATACCATAACCACCAGAAAACTTAATCCCCCATTCATCTTCATGTTCATAATTCCTCCCCATTAGTTTTACAATTTATTTTAGCAAAAGAACAACATTTCTACAATAATTATTACATTAATTTTTCGACTGCCTCAATGGTGATTATGACACGTTCGGCAGCAAACGTAAGCATATATTCATACTCTAGCTCGGCTTGCTTTACTTCAGCGCGACTCGGCATCGTATCATAAGACACTGTTATCATGCCCCTTAGTAACGGTTGATTATCAGTTCTGGCGCGCCATCCCAGGACTTTTTCAAGATCAATGCGCATGGATTCTTTAAATAAAGTCTCACATGAGACCTTCTTATTGCCAGAGGCGCATTGTATCCGTGGCTTATCCGGAAAAAAATGATTGGTAATTTCATTAAAATTATCGCTTCGCGAGCTTACCTTAATACGGATATTGATTTTCCCTTCCGCATTCAGGACTTCATGCGTTCCCCTGCCTAACAACTCACGCTTGACTCCCCTATCCCAGACCTCAACAGCGCAATAAACAGGAATAAAACTTTTATCGCCAAACAAATTACCAGAAATTGAAGCTTGACGTAAAAAAGCAGCATCAAGGTTACGCGTAATTTCCTGCGCCATATCCTTATGTTTAACAAATAAAGCTATCGGCTCATGCATTCCTTGATTGCTAAAAGGAAAAGAATACCTACCTACAAAATACCATCCACCTAAAAGGGTATTTTTCACTTCAGAAGGGGCAAGCAGATAAAAACTCGAATCATAAAACACTGCATCTGCTTGAGTAAGGTTTTCTTTCAGGAAGTGCATCGGCGTATCGATAAACAACGGCGGATAATACCAAAAAAATCCAGCGGGGTCATATGCGCTTGAGAAAGGCAATGCGCCCATCATGCGCGCATCCCCGGGGATAACCTTGCTAACCGCTTCAAGCGCTGACACCTGTTGACAAAACGAACTTTCACGAAAGGCCTGGGCAGTGAAAAAAGAATAACTAACTAAAGGCATACATAAGAACAAACCAAAAGGAACAGAAAAACGCATCCATTTATTAGACATAAACAATGCTCCATAATAAAAACAAAGTAATAATAATAAGATTTGCAGCGGCATATAATATTGAGGATAAGGCGTCTTCCAGCACAACGTTACTATTACGCTTCCAAAGAATGCACAAACTAATGCCAAAAAAAACGCCCCGGATGTTTCCTTGACGCGCCTAAAAAAACGGGCAAAGAAAAACACTAAGACAACCGCTAATGCGCTGTACAACAGTTTTAAGGTCAGCGGAATTACGGGGGAAAAGAAAAACCACAGCCGCTCGCGAAGCGTAAAATTAGCCGAAGGGAAAAAAGAATAGTTAAAATGAAGATAATAACGCCAAAACGCCGGCAAGGCCTGATGCTGGGAAAAATACCATAACAAAAAAAGACTCAACGGCAGAGCGCCGCACAAGAAAACAATGTAATGCTTAATCCTACCCCGGAAGTAACAAACCAGAAAGATACCCAGGATGATGATACTTGACTGTTTGCAGAAAAAAGCCGCCGAGGCAAAGAATCCCGCAAACAACAAATCAATCGTAGATTGCTTTTTCTGGTAGCGCAGAAAAAAATAAAAAACCAGCAACAACGCGGCCACCATCATACCGTCAGGCCTCACCTGCGTACCATAACGCCACCAGATTGCGTCATTAAGCAATAAAAATGCTGACCAGAAACCCATCTGCCGATGCTCATCATTCGGCACGATGTAGCGCGCCATGCGCATCAACAACACCACGATGATGCTTAAAACAATAAAAGAAATAATCTTCATGCAGCAGATAGCCAAACCGATAGAACGTGCGAAGAAGAATACGATTGAATAGATACTGTACGAAAGGGGCCCGTGATGTTGAAAGAAATCCTTGTAAATGATCTTACCCTCGGCAATAAAACGGGCCGTGGCTATTGTTTCGAATTCATCACTGATAAGTTGCTGCCGGAATGCGCCATACAAATGCAATATAAGCATTACAACTAAAATACACCAATAGACGCGGGAGGTATTATTTTTTAAAGACATGTGAGATTCTTTGCGGCAGCAATGCCTGAAGCAATAGCCGAATCCATATTATCGTAACTGAACCGCCCTGCCCTGCCGACAATCTGTAGATTGCTAAACTGATTAAGATACTCATATATCAAACGCAATGCTTCCTGATACCCGATAGAATATACCGGATACGCACACGATGCCCGGTAAACAAAGCAATCAATGACCGAAACAGCGAAACCTATTTTTCTTAATTCTTCGCGCGCTAATTTCACAAGCTCCCCATCGCTGAGATTCCATAACGAATCCTGATCAGAACAAAAATACTCAAGACCTAATGATGTCATCCTCTTATCAGGCACCATCAAAGGACTCCAATTCTTATAATTTTGAATACGCCCCAGCATAATGTTCGGCGTATGAATATAAATCCAGTTATCATTAAACAAGTCGGCATTGGCGCACATAAGATTAACGACAACGATATTTCTAAAACGCAGTTTTTTACCGGCATCAAGGATCTTCTGCGGGGCGGAAGGCTGAAGACTCAAAAGCAATTCAGGTAAAGGCATACTTGAAATAATTTGATCGGCCGCCTGCACTGAAAGATTGCCCTGCTTATTGCGCACGGTGACACCGGTCATGCGGTTGTTATCATGCATAATCTTGACCACGGTTTTCTGCAATGACACCTCACCTTCGGCAACCTTGATAGCGCGCGCCGCTTCTTCGTACATCATGCCAGGGCCTAACACCGGATAATAAAACGACTTGATCAGGGTTCTGATATTATCATCCTGGCCAGAGGTAAGGCTATTCTTTAAAGCTGATATAAACGAAAGGCCTTTGATGCGCTGGCGAGCCCAATCAGCTGATAACTCCGAACAAGGAATACCCCAGACCTTTTCAGTATATTCCTTAAAGAAAGTTTTAAAGAGCTTTCGACCAAAATGCTTGACAACGTAATCCTCAAAACTAATAATCGCCTTACCATTACGAAACCGCGACTGTAAATAACTAACCAAAATTAATGAAGAATCAATAACCCCAAGATTGGTGATCGTGGAAGAAAAATTTAACGGATAATCAAAGAATTTTCCTTTATAAAAAATTCTGGAAAGGCGCCTCCTCTTAATCAAGGCGATGCCTAAGATCTCAAA
>JAGOIJ010000166.1 GCA_017995695.1 Candidatus Omnitrophota bacterium
AGTTCATCGTGCGTTTGCTCTTGTCGTATCCTGTTTTTTAAAATCATTTCAATATCCTTGCAAAGATCAGCGAGTTTAAACGGTTTTATGAATAAATTCTCAATAATTTTTTTCTTTTGCAGTTCTTCGCCTTCCTTGGGATATCCCGTAATAATAATAGCCTTGGTGTGGGGGTACATGGTTTTAACAGCTTTTGCCACATCTGTGCCTTTAATGCCGGGCATGAGGATATCCAGGATTAACAAATCGATAGTTTCTTTTCTAAGTATGCTAAGCGCTTCTTCTCCGCTTAAGGCGCCGGCAACCTCGTATCCTTTGCGAGATAGGAAATCTTGCAATATAGAGATAATCGCAGGTTCGTCATCCACAACTAGAATTTTTGCTTTTTTTTCTTCCATTGCTCTTCCTGTTGTAGCGGATAGTATCGTATTTGGTTTTATTATAGCACATAATTTTTAACGGGCAATAACGAAGATTACAAAATTCGTTGAAAAAAATCAATTTTGGCAGTACAATAGGTGCAATTGTAGCAGCTATTATGATAAAGGAGTAGGAGCATGAAGAGGGCGATCGGATTAACGTTTCCTGGACGGCTGCAAGATGAAGCAGTGATCTGCTCAATTTGCAAGAATTTTAATATTAATTTGAATATCATTGAGGCTTCATTCTCTATGAGTTCTGGCTGGGCCATCTTGGAGCTTGTTGGGGAAGATGAAGAGATGCAGCGGGTATTTGAGTATCTTCAGAGCCACGGGATCCAGGTGCAGCAAATTGAAAAAAAGGACGCCTAGGGTGATAGACGTTCGCTAAGGCAGGAAGATCAGCATGAACTATATTTGTCCCATCTGCAATAAAGAGTTGCCGCCGGACGTCTTTAGTTATGTTAAGCATGGCGAAGGGCATATTATTGAAGAGATAAAAAAGAGTCATCCGGAATGGTCGGAAAAGGATAGTTTGTGTATTAAATGTTACGCATACTATAAGAAGAGTTTACGCGGCAAGTAGTTGAGTTTTTAGCAGTTCCCCCCAGGATTATTTCGCATATACAATCAAAACTAGAAGGCAACAAAGGAGGAGCGTATGTCTACCGGCCTAACTTTAATCAATGAGAAAGTAAGCAAGGAAAGCGTATTGGTCAATGCTTTGATTTCTCAGATTCGTAAGGTAATTATTGGCCAGGAGTATCTTATCCAGAGGTTGTTAGTAGGACTGCTGGCGAATGGTCATATCTTGGTAGAGGGTGTTCCTGGTCTTGCAAAAACCTTATCCATAAAAACGCTTTCACAAGCGATTAACACAAAGTTCCAGCGAATTCAATTTACGCCTGATTTATTGCCAGCTGATTTGATTGGTACGTTGATTTTTAACCCCAAGGAAGGCACCTTTAGCACAAAAAAAGGTCCTTTGTTTTCTAATATTATTCTGGCAGATGAAATAAATCGCGCTCCGGCAAAGGTGCAAAGCGCGCTTTTGGAAGCCATGCAAGAGCGTCAAGTCACTATCGGGGAAACAACCTATAAACTTGATGATCCATTTCTGGTTATGGCAACGCAAAATCCTATTGAGCAGGAGGGGACATATCCTTTACCCGAGGCGCAGGTTGATCGCTTCATGCTCAAGATCAATATTACCTATCCTTTGATCAGTGAGGAGCACCAAATTCTGAAGAAGATGAGTTTTACGGATAAACAATTCGAGGTGCCCGCTGTCGTGAATCCGCAGGATATCATTCGAGCTCGACAGGTCGTTGATGAAATCTATATGGATGAAAAGATTGAGAAGTATATCCTCGATATCGTCTTTGCAACGCGGGATCCTAAGGGTTATAAGCTGGATGAATTAACAAGTTTAATTCATTATGGCGCATCGCCTCGCGCCACCATTTATCTTGCGCTTGCAGCCAAGGCATTTGCTTTTATACAAGGCAGAGGCTACGTCACGCCCCAGGATGTCAAATCGATAGGCCCGGATGTTCTGCGTCATCGGGTTATTGTTAGTTATGAAGCGGAAGCCGAAGAAAAAACATCAGATGATATTATTAAAAAGATATTCAGTGAAGTGGAAGTGCCGTGATTCCTAAAGAAATTCTCAACGATATCAGGCGGATTCAGATTACGACCTCGCGCATGGTCAGCGATGTGTTCGCAGGGCAATACCAGAGCGTATTTAAGGGCAAGGGTTTTGAGTTTGATGAAGTGCGCGAATATCAGCCGGGGGATGAAATACGCTCAATCGATTGGAATGTTACTGCCCGCATGGGGCATCCGTTCATAAAGAAGTTTGTTGAGGAGCGGGAATTAACCGTTATGCTTCTGTTGGATATGTCGCCCTCATCATTTTTTGGAACGGTTAAGCAATTAAAGATGCAGGTAGCCGCGCAGATCTGCTCACTCTTGGCGCTTTCAGCGATCCGCAATAATGATAGGGTTGGTTTTATGGCGTTTACGGATAAGGTTGAGAAATTTGTGCCGCCCCGCAAAGGCATTACTCATGTTTTGCGCGTGGTGCGCGAGGCCCTCTATTTTAAGCCTCAAGGAAAAACAACCGATATCAATGCGGCGCTTGAATATTTAAACAGGGTAACGACGCGCAGGACCGTTGCATTTATTATTTCGGATTTTTTTGCGCCGGATTTTAAGAACATGCTCTCGGTCAGCAATAAGCGTCATGATGTTGTGGCCATCACCATTACTGATCCCCGAGAGTTGGCTTTGCCTGATGTCGGCATCATTAAATTGGATGACCCTGAAACTAATAAAGGTTTTTTTGTGGATACTACGCATGCGGCCTTGCGTCAGGAGTATGCGCAGAAGATGCAGGAGAGGCTTAAGCAACGCTTGCTTATGTTTGCTAGCGTTAATGTTGATATGGTAGATGTGCGCACTGACCAGCCGTATGCCAATAGTCTGTTTGCATTTTTCAAAAAGCGAGAAAGGCGAATGCATTGAAGAACGTGCGTATTGTCTTCATAGGTGGCTTGTTATGTCTGGCAAGCGTTTGCCACCATGGCTTCGCTGTGTATGCAGACGACACTTCTTTAGCGATTAGGACGCGCGTTGACAAGAATGTTATCCAGATCGGTGATACGGTTAACTATGAAATAATTGTTTCAGCGGATAAGCGTATTGAGATCGAGATGCCTGTCGGACAAAAGGCTCTTGGTGAATTTGAAATCAAAGACGTGCGGACGTCTGTAAAGACAGTATGGGGAAAGAAAACTATACGGCAACGGTATCTCTTGCAGGCATTTTCCGCAGGGAGTTGGCCACTTTCCGCCGGGGCAATTAAATTCAAGCGTAGCGACACCCAAGTATGGCACCTGCAGGAGGTCCCGCAGCAAACTATAGAAGTAACGAGCGTGCTTACGCAACAAGGGCAAGCAGCGGCAATGCGCGATATCAAAGGGCCGTTGGGCGTTGTTTCTTGGGGTTTACTTCTTGCTGCGGTATTTTTATTAGTGGCAGCGATCCTAGGGTTGGTTATTTTCCTGAAGAATAAAAAAGCAAGGTTGAAGCAAGAGCCTAAACGGCTAGCGCATGAGATTGCCCTGGAGCAGCTAGCTGCGCTTAAGCAACAAGATCTTATCCGGCAAGGAAAGATTCAGGAGTATTTTGTCGTCATATCAGATATTATCCGGCATTATATCGTACAGAGGTTTGCCT
>JAGOIJ010000167.1 GCA_017995695.1 Candidatus Omnitrophota bacterium
AATTGGAAATCAAATAATAATCAGAGGCGCTAAGGAGCACAATCTTAAGAATATCGATCTTACGCTCCCGCGCAATGCCTTTATTGTGGTCACCGGGCTTTCCGGCTCAGGAAAATCATCTCTTGCCTTTGATACGCTGTATGCAGAGGGCCAGCGCAGATTTGTGGAAAGCCTTTCTAGTTATGCGCGTCAATTTCTGGAGCAGCTTCAGAAACCCGACGTTGAATATATTGAGGGGCTTTCTCCAACTATTGCTATCGAGCAGAGGAGCGCTTCCAGCAATCCGCGTTCAACCGTTGCCACGCAAACAGAGATATACGATTATCTAAGGCTATTGTTTGCGCGTATCGGTCGCATCACCTGTTATCAGTGTGGCAATGTTATCGAGCGTCAAAGCGCGCAGGAAATCGTCGACAAGATTCTTTCGTTTCCTTTGGATTCGCAGATCCAGATTTTAGCGCCGCTCATCCGAGGAAAGAAGGGTGAGTATAAAGATATTGCTCGCAAGATTCAAAAGGCAGGCTTTGTGCGTTGCCGTATCGATGGCGTTATCTATGAGCTGCCTGCAACAATTAAACTCGATAAATATAAGATCCACCATATAGAAGTAGTTGTGGATAGATTACGCATAAAACCCGATACTAAACTTCGATTAACCGATTCAATTGAAACAGCGCTGAAGGTAGGCGAGGGTATTGTTATTGTCTCGGTATCGAGTGATGCTGCTATCCGGGGTGAGGAAAAAACGAGCAAGCGAAAGAACGGTGCAGCGGATTTTATATTCAGCGAACGGTATGCCTGCGCTGCCTGCGGCATCAGCTATGCAGAGGTTGAACCGCGCATTTTTTCTTTTAATACGCCCTATGGCGCATGTCCTGAGTGTAACGGTCTGGGCACCAAGCTAGAGTTTGATCCTGATTTAGTAATTCCCGATAAAACAAAATCTATTAATGAAGGCGCCATCGCTCCTTGGAAACGGGGAGGAAGGGGCTATATCCTTTATTATCGATGGCTGATTCGTGAATTGGCAAGTCAGATGCATTTTGATTTGGATTGTGCTTTCAGGAAGCTTAGCAAACCTGTGCAGAAAGCGATCCTTTTCGGCACGAGTGAATATTATGTATCGGATAAGCCTTTTGAGGGAGTTATCCCTAACCTTGAGCGGTTGTTTCATCAAACTGATAGTGATTATTTAAAAGAAGAGATCTCGCGTTTTATGTCGAGTTTATCTTGTCCTGCCTGCCAAGGCGCGCGGCTTAAAAAAGAAAGCTTGGCGGTCACAATCCATGGCAAGAATATTTATCAGGTTACCCAACTGTCTATCAAAGACGCGGCGCAATTTTTTGCTTCTTTGCCTTTAACTGAAAAGGAGTCGATAATCTGCCGGCTGATCCTTAAAGAAGTGGCGCAGAAATTGCAATTCTGTATTGACGTCGGACTTGATTATCTTACCCTGGATCGCAGGAGCGCAACCCTTTCCGGCGGAGAGGCGCAGCGGATTCGTTTGGCGACGCAAGTTGGTTCAGGCTTGGTGGGCGTGCTCTATGTGCTCGATGAGCCGAGTATCGGATTACATCAGCGCGACAACGAAAAACTCATCGCTACGTTAAAGGCCTTGCGTGATCTGGGCAATACCTTGGTTGTGGTTGAGCATGATGAAGCGACCATCCTAGCTGCCGATTATGTGGTAGATCTAGGGCCGGGAGCTGGCAGGCATGGCGGCGAGGTGATATTTGCTGGTTCCTATCAAGATCTTATGCATAGCAAAGATTCTCTGACTGCTCGCTATCTGAGGAGGGAACTCGCTATTCAACTTCCTCATATACGTCGAAAGGTCAGCCCGCAGGATAATGCGTTACACATTAAGGGAGCGCGCGAGCACAATCTTAAGAATATCGATGTCGTGTTTCCTTTGGGACGCTTCATCTGCGTGACAGGCGTATCCGGATCTGGGAAATCGACGTTAATCGATGATATTCTGTTTCGCAGCCTGGCGCAAAGATTATATCAATCCAAGGTAAAACCCGGCGCGCACGATGCGATCGTTGGCTGGGAGGGGATCGATAAAGTTATTGTCGTTGATCAATCGCCTATCGGCAGGACCCCTCGTTCGAATCCTGCAACGTACACCGGGGTTTTTAGCCATATCCGCGAACTGTTTAGCGCGCTGCCTGAATCAAAGTTGCGCGGGTTTAAGCCGGGGCGTTTTTCTTTCAATGTTAAAGGAGGCCGCTGCGAGGCATGCGGCGGCGACGGCATAAAGAAGATTGAGATGCATTTCTTGCCGGATATCTATGTGAAGTGCGATGTTTGTAAGGGTAGGCGTTTTAACGATGCGACGCTTGAGGCGAAATATAAGGGTAGGTCTATCGCCGATATCTTAGATATGACGGTTGAGGAAGCGCTGGATGTGTTTGCAAATATCCCTCCCATAAAAAATATCCTTACCTTTCTGTATGATGTCGGGTTAGGGTATATTCAGCTGGGGCAATCTGCCACGACTCTTTCAGGAGGAGAAGCCCAGCGTATCAAGCTCTCTGCAGAGCTTTCTAAACGCGCTACTGGCAAAACGCTCTATATGCTGGATGAGCCGACTACTGGCTTGCATTTTGCAGACGTAGAAAAGCTGATTCTTGTGCTGCAGCGTCTCGTGGATAAATCTAATACGGTCATTGTGATTGAGCATAACCTCGAGGTGATCAAGAGCGCAGATTATATTATTGATTTAGGTCCGGATGGAGGGGATAAGGGGGGGGCGTTGGTTGCAAGCGGCGCGCCAGAGGAGATTGCGCGTAACAAACATTCTTACACCGGTCAATTCTTAAGAAGGGTATTGAATAGCAAATAAAGAAGTGCTATAGTGGGGCTATGAAAAAATTAAAATATGTAAATTTTGCGTTGTCGCTGTGCATTCTGGTATTTTGTTTCTTGGCGTTAGCGTTCGCTCAAGATATCAAAGAAGAAGAATCATTTTTTGTCGCGAAAAAAGCCTTTGATGATGGTTTCTATGATGTCAGCCTTGGCCTTCTAGATCGATTCCTGAAAAATTATCCTACATCGTTGAAGCGCGCAGAGGCGGACCTTTTAATCGGGGAGTGTTTTTTCCGCCAAGGAAAATATTTAGAAGCGTTGGGTAAATTCGAGAGTTTGCTGGGCAACCCTCTGGCAAAAGATATCAAAGATGCGGTGCTCTATTGGATAGCCGAGGTGCATTTTAAGGGAGGGACCTATGCCAAAGCCCAGCAGTTTTACAAGCAGATTATTGATGATTTCCCCCGTTCCTCGTACGCGCCTGCCGCCTATTATTCTCTGGGGTGGTGCTTATTCCAGGAAGGAAATTTTAATGAGGCGTTAGCCAATTTTAAGGTCGTCGTGGAAAAGTTTCCTGCTGATGGGCAGGCCCAGGATTCCGCCTATAAGATTATTGAATGTCTTTTTAATCTTAAGGAGTATGCCACAGCCAAGGAAAAGATGAAGGGGTACCTTAAGGTATATCCCAAAGATACCCTGCGCAACGCCTATCTTTATTTTTATGCTGCCGAAGCCGATTATTACTTAAATAATTTTCAAGATGCCATTGATGGTTACAAGAAGGTTGTTACCTTGACTGCTAACGCCCAGCTGCAGGCGATC
>JAGOIJ010000020.1:0-3808 GCA_017995695.1 Candidatus Omnitrophota bacterium
CATGAAGGTCTTTTGCCTTTAATATATGCGGCAAAGATTGCCAAAATTGGGCAAAGGTCCTTTTTTTCATCGGAGAAAGAGCAAAATCCTTACGATTTACCTTGCTCAAACGAGTTTTGACTGAATAGGTATGGATTTCGGTTTTTGTTTTCATTGAAAAGATTAATCCCTCGTAAAAATCACCAGGCCTCTATCCGAAGAATGAATAAAATGATACCTTTGCACTAGGGATGAATCTCCGAACTTTAGTCTGGGAAGATTCAATTGTAACACAACTGCACGCTAAATCAACTCATATTTGAACAGCTGTTCACGCCAAACTATTTCCACCTTGTGCTATTGCAAGGAATAAGGCTTTGTGTCATTGCGAGGAACGAAGCGACGAAGCAATCCATTTAGATTGCTTCACCCCTTTGGGGTTCGCAATGACACGTTGACGAACCACCCGCTCTCCATGACACACGAGACTCTCAAAGCTACACATCTTTTACTGACCTGCGCGCAATAAAACACCATTGTTGCGTTTGCCCGCATTACCGCGAATCTTTGCTTGAATGGTTTGATACACCTCTTCCGGTTGAATCGCCTTTAAGCATGCATTGTCTTTGCACGCAGACATGCGGTTGTTAAGCACGCTTAAACAAGGCGAGCAAGGCCAATGGGTAAAGAAAACTGTGGTGTGCTCACCCAGAGGGCCAAAAACATCCGGCGTCTCCGGACCAAACATCACCAATGTCGACAGTTCTGTGAGCGCGGCAAGATGCGCCAAACCGCAATCATTGGTAACCAAGGCGTCTGCGCGGTGAAATAACGCCATCAGCGCCTCAAGATCCGTTTGCCCCACAAGACTCTTGCAACGAGACTGCGAAACAGCAGACAACAATTGCTGCGCTTTTTTCTCTGCGCCTTGTAACCCGACAATCACAATAACCAAGAGCGGATCTGCCAATAAAAGCTGAATGAGACGCTTGAAATAATCAAGTGGCCATTCGCGTAACGGCAGCATTCCCTCTCCGCAATGCATAAGCAACAATCTGCTGCCTTGACCAATGCCCATAGCCAGAAGTCGGCTGTTCATGTCAGTTATACTATCCTGCGTTGCCTGATACCGCGGCAGCATTACTTCTCTCTCATCAAAACCCTCGGGCATTTCAGGCGATCGTTTTGTGCTTTGCTTTAATGCTAATGCAAACGAAAGAAAGGTTTTAGCCATATGTTGGCCAGGGACATATTGGATGCGGTGAGTAAACAGATTCCCTCGATACAAGCCTTCATACGTATAGTGGTGAAAACCAACGCGCATCCTTGAGCCAGCGCAAAAACTCAATGCAGCAGTACAGCGCGAAAAAAACTCCAAATCAAGCACTATGTCAATACGCTCTCTACGAATTCTTTGCAGCGTGCGCACAATATCAAGAGCAAAAGCAGACAATGATGAATCGCTGATCGTCATCACATTATCTTGCTTAACAATGCCTCCTAATAAAGAAAAAACAAATTTGTTGCGGGAAAATGTCAGAAAAAAAACATCTGCCGAAGGATAATCTTTGCGTAAACGTTTAAGTAACGGATACGCTAACACGATAGCCCCTAATTCAGACAACTTAATTACAAGGATCTTGCGCACAGCCGGCGCAGCACGCTGCCGAGAAAATATGATTTTTTGAAAATAAGCTACGCCGCTTAAAAGAAAACAAAGCGGTATGCCGCACCAATAATCGAGCCATCGCATACAAGTGATTCTCATTGTTTTAATATTATGCTTGCAGCGCCTGATGAGCCAACGCAATAACCTTGCTTGCCGGTATCGATTGAAAACAGGCAAATGACTTTTTACAGTTATGCGCTAAGCATTCAACACAACCAACATCCGCATGCACAAAAACATCTTTTTCTCCCACCGGCCCCCACCGCTTAGGGCTTAATCCTCTCTGGCCCCGGCCAAAGATCGAAATAACCGGCGTTCCTACTGCCGTGGCAATATGCACCGGCCCTGAATCATTCGAAATAAGCAAATGACATCGTTTCAGAAGACTGGCGAGCTGGCTAACGGAAGTCTTACCAGAAACATCAATAACACTATGGCGCATACGCTCAATAGTCTGACGGGCTAAATCCAGATCGACTTTCTTCGGCCCGCTCACCACGATAATGGTTGCCCCGCACGTTTTTACTAACGTATCGGCGGTTTCTGCAAAACGCTCGGAGGGCCAGGTTTTGTAGAGATCGCTCGCAGCGGGATGTAAGGCAATAATAGGTTTATGAATATTAATGTTTGCATTGGAGAATAAAGCGTCTGCCCATAGCTCTGATGATTGCTGCAAAGGCATAAAGGGTTTTTGGCCGGCATAGGCAATGCCAAGCTGCTGCAAAATGTCAAAATTATATTCCAATTCATGCTTTGCTCCCTCCTGTTTACGATGCAACAGGCGGTCAGTCAAAAGAAAACCGAGCTTACGATCGTAGCCGATCCGACGGGGAATAGCCGCGCCCCAAACCACCAGATGCGCCCGGTTCGTAGGATGAAGAACCAACGCCACATCAAACCGTTTCTTTCTTAAAGCCAAACTGAATTTCATTGACGCAATCCATCCTTTTTGTAAGCACTCCTTGTCATACACAATCACCTCATCCAAAAAAGGATTCCCGCAAACAACATCTTTTGTTTGGGAAGACACGAGCATGGCGATATAAGCGTTTGGATATGCTGCGCGCAAGGCGTCAAGCACCGGCGTTGATAACAGGACATCCCCGATTCTATCAGTACGCACAACCAGTATTCGCTTAAACATCTGCGCAGAACTTATTACCGGCAGGTTCGTTTTGTGATGCAACATTACCTTCACCTGCCGTAAGACATCGCCAACGGTTATCAACTGCATACAAGCTAGGGTATTGAATCTGCACTGGGCCTTTTCGCAAGGCCGGCAGAAGATTTCTTTTTTTACCACGACTGAACGGCCGGACCATGGGCCATATTTATTTTCATTCGTCGGGCCAAAAAGCGCAATAATGGGCTTTTGCAAATAACTGGCTATATGCAATGTCGCGCTATCATTGGTAATAACGAGCTGGGCTTGTTCTAGTAAACCAGCAAGCTGGTTGAGGGAAGTTGTCCCTGCCATATCAATAACCTTCCCTGGGAATGATTGGGCAATAGCCGCAGTAATAGGGGTATCGGCCACATCGCCAACCAAAACTATTTTTATCTGGTAATCGCGCAACAGCGATGCTGCCAATTGCTTAAAATTATCTTGAGACCATCGCTTGATATGACTCCTGGCGCCAGGCGCAATCACCACAAAAGCCTCCTGCGCCGCAAGCCCCCGTTTACGAAGCAATAATTCCAGCTGATCTCTTTCCTTTTGGGATAAAACAAAAAAGTCTCTTTTTGCTTCAATATTTGTTAACGCATCCACTATTGTTTTCTGCGGCCCGCGCAAGAATCGCAGACAATACGCATGCCGCTGGCTTCTATGCGTAATCTTTCCCGGAGTGTGCGACCACGGGCTTAAACGATAGGCCGCAGGCAAAAAAGCGCCAAAAAAACTATTGCGTAAATCAATCACCATATCAAAACGCTCTGACGCCAATGAATGGAAAAGCCGCCTCTTTATCGCTAGCCGAGCATGCTTATCAAAAAGAATAACATGCCTTACGTTCGGGTGGTTGATAAATAACTCCTGCACACGGTTTCCAGCCATAACCGTCAATTCTGCGTCAGGAAATGCCTGACGCAAACGGTCGAAGACTGGCAAGGTTAATATGCAGTCGCCGATATTGCTAAGGGTAATAAATAATATTTTAT
>JAGOIJ010000020.1:3908-16991 GCA_017995695.1 Candidatus Omnitrophota bacterium
TCCTGCACACGGTTTCCAGCCATAACCGTCAATTCTGCGTCAGGAAATGCCTGACGCAAACGGTCGAAGACTGGCAAGGTTAATATGCAGTCGCCGATATTGCTAAGGGTAATAAATAATATTTTATGAACCATAGACCTATTATGTAATGTGAATGGATTCCTTCCCGCGGAAAGCGGCTATTTTTTCAAAGACTTCCTCAGGCGTAATCGCTTGCATACACCGGTTGTCAGGACAACCCACCTCATAACAAGGCAAACGACAGGTGTGCGGCTTCTTCATAATCACAACATTCTGTAAAGGAAACGGGGCAGTGATTTCAACGGATGTGGGCCCGAACAAAGCAATGATCTTCTTGGTTTTCACGGCGTTGGCGATGTGCAAAGGCCCGCTGTCGGCGCTGACAAATACATCCAGCTTTTTAAAAAGGGCCGCCGACTGCTTAAGACTTAACGCGCCGCACGCATTAATCGCTTTTTGGCGCATCAGAGACTGTATTGTTTGCCCTAAAACAAAATCATCGGGACTACCTGTAATAACAACCTCTGCCTTAAGCGTCCCGATTAAGAGATCGGCAAGGCGCGCCCAATACTTCGGAGGCCAACGTTTCGGCAACCAGTTTCCTCCGGGATTAATCCCAACCAAAAAATCAGCCCGCTCCGGAAGATGTTTCTTTAAAAACGCTGCTGCTGCATACTCGTCTTCCTGGGAATAATAAAAATCAAGAAAACGATCTTCGGGGCGCACCCCTGCTTTTTCAATCACGGTAAGATAATAATCAATGCGATGAAGCGAGTCAGGATTAAGAGGCGGGATCTTATGAGTCAATAATACGCCGCGCCTTTTTGCAGCATAACCAATCCTCTGGGGGATCCCGGCAAGCCAACAGATAAACGCCCGGGTAAACGACCGGTGCAATAAAAACACCGTATCAAATTTTTTCCGTTTCAACTGACGAATAAACGCAAGCTTAGCCATAATCCCCCGATGGCGATCCTTTTCATCAAAAATAATAATTTCATCCAAGCAAGGATTGCCCTTAAGCACGGGGTAGCAGCGGCTGGGGATAATACAGGCGATATAACCTTCAGGAAAACGACGCCGCAGATTGCGGATGGTGGCCGTCGAAAATAACACATCCCCTAACCAATTGACATTAAAAATGAGAATACGCTGAGAATTCATTTTTTTCGCTCTTTAAGATGCGTATATAAACCAGTGGTTTCAAACCAAAAAACAAAAAGATTATCCGATGTATACGCTATGCGCAAACGCTTCAGCGCAAAGATATCATCATTGGGAAATTTCCTGCCGGGAGAAGTAGCAACTGCAGCGAAATACCCCGCGTCCTGAACTATCTGCCGGATTTCAGGAGTAAACATTCCCTCCGGATAGCTAAACAACGTTACGGATTTTCCTAACCGCTCTTCAAGTATCTTTTTTGAATCAACAATCTCACTTTTGAGTTTCTCAAACGGAGTAACCTTAATCAGAGGATCAGGGCCTAAGCTGTGGCTACCGATAGTAATCAGCCCGGAAGCCTGCATCTGTTTAATCTCTTCCCAGCTAAGACGATCAGCGCGGCCTATTTCATTGATGATCACAAAGATCGTTGCGGGTAACCCGTATTTCTTTAAAATAGGAAAAGCATACGTATAGTTATCTTTATAACCATCGTCAAAGGTTAGCACAAGCGTACGCGCAGGAATAGATCGCTTTTCTTTGATTAACCTGACAAGCTCTTCGAGGGCAATGACATTATACTTGTGCTGCTTCAAAAATTTCATCTGCCGTTCAAAGGAACGCGGGTGAACGATAAGCCCTTTAATGTGGGGATTCTGCACCGGATTGATAGAATGGTACATAGCGATTGGCGCGACATAAATTTTTTTAAGATAACGATTCGCCTGCCAGATGAAAACAACAATAGCGCAACAACATACTACCCCGACTATCTTTTTTGTTCTAGACATAACCGATATACCCTTTCCGTCTCATAAACCATGGCTTCCCGCGAAAAATGTTCTTTAATAAATGCGTTAGCCTGAACGCCGAGCGCTTGCGCCTTTAAAGGATTAGTGAGCAATGCAAGGATTGCTTCAGCCAGCCCTTGCGCATCAGCCGGCTTAACCAATAAACCGTTCACGTTATGCTGGATGAGCGACACAATACCCCCCACAGCAGAGCCAACAACCGGCAAACCGCACCCCATTGCCTCCATCAAAGCCAACCCTAAGCCTTCCTGAAGCGAGGGCATCACAAACACATCCATAACAGACAATGTTTCCTGAGTATTTAAAACTTGGCTAAGAAAAACGACATTCTCCTTTAGGCCCAGGCGTTCAACTAACATAGCCAGTTCGGTTTTCATTTTCCCCTCGCCAACGATTAAGAGTGACGCAGTGGGAAATTGCGCAATAACCGTTTTCATGGCCTGGATAAGAAATTGATGACCCTTTACATCAGAGAGCCTGGCAATGATCCCGATAACCGGTCCTTGCCTTAGCCCAAGCTTCTCTTTAATCGCCTTGATCTCTGACTCTGTCCTGAGGCTTAATCCTGCCGCGTCAATACCATTATGCACCACCGTAATATTCTTGGGGCTAACACAAAAATCATGCACTAGGTGATCCTTAACGGCTGAGCTAATAGCAATGACATGCTTACCCCAACACGGAAATTTTCGTCGGGAAAAACGCTTTTTAAAAAAACCGTGGCAGGTGGAAAGATACGGGATACCGCACATGCTCGAAAGATAATGCGCTAACACCTGCGTAGTCCGGCTGTGCGCGTGGATAAGCTCAATCTTGTTTTTCTTGATCGGCTTATAAAGCTTAAGCATGCTAGCCAAGAGCTTTGGGCTTAGTTCAGATTTTGTTTTAATTGGGGCAATGAATAGCGTAATGCCAGCCTCTTGAAACAAAGAACACAACTCTCCGCCCGAAGAAGCAATGAAGACGCTGTGCCCCCGCTCCTGCATTCCGCGGGATAACGTGTACACATAGCTTGTTATGCCGCCGATATTCAGATGGTTGGTAAGATAAAGAATATTCATTTTATTAGCTTATCAATTGCCGCAAGAACTTCTTCCGGTGTAATCTGCGTCATGCATGTTGTATGTTTACATGTTGAACGATAGCAAGGGCTACAGGGAAGTGTTTTCTGTAGTATGACGCACGCTCGCGCTGGAGGTACGTGCCGGCGCGAATCTGTTGGCCCGAATAATGCCACGCAAGGGGTCCCCACAGCCGCAGCAACATGCAAAGCAGCAGAATCGCACGAAACATACACTGCGCATCGTTTAATCAAACAAGCCAGCTGATTAATGGTAGTCTTTCCGCATGCATTAATAATCTTACTGTCACGGGCAGCTTCTATAATACGGCTTGCCTGAGCGCTATTATTCGGCATGCCGGTAATGATAATGCGCATATCGCGCTGACTTAACTCCTGGCACAATTGAATCATATTGCGTAACGGCCAGTTCTTGGTTGCCCAACGCTCGCTTGCTGCGATATTGATGCCGACAATCTTTTGCCGTTGGCTCAACCATAAAGAATCAATAAACTCATGCGCAAAACGCTCATCATCCTGCGAAGGCCACATCTCAAGAGAAAGATCATCTTGGGGGATACCCAATAACGACAGCATTTGAAATTGATGCTCAACACACGGTATGGCCAACTTTTTATCCTGCAGGCGATGATTCAACAGAAAACCAAGCTTCTTATTATCATACCCGTAACGGTGGCGTGCCCCTGATAAAAAACTCGCCATATGGCTTAGCCGATTATTCTGCAGATCGACAACGATATCAAAATCCTTTTTGCGCAAGCTCTGCACGACCTTCAAAAAACCCCTCCACCCCGCATCGGTATGCTTATAATCATAGACAATTACTTCATCAACGTAGGGACAACGCAACACGATATCCTTTGCCTCGGCGCCAACCAAAAGGCTGATGCTATAGCCAACCGAGAACTTCCTCCTAATCTGGCGCAACGCTGCTGTCGAAAGAATGACATCGCCCAATGAGCCCAGCTTAATAATTAAAATCTTGGTGCAGGATATCGCCTCCTTATACACGGCAAGCGTGCGCTCCGCCATAACCTCTATCGAATACTCTTCCTTTACTTTCGCAAGCGCATGCGTTGCTAAGGAAGTCCGTAACGCAGGATCATGGTACAAACGTAGCACTGCTTCAGCCATTGCTTGAGGGTCAGCGGGAGGAACCAGTAAACCATTACGCCCATCTTCAATAATGTCAACGACGCCTCCCACGCGCGTCGCAACTACCGGGACGCCACGCGCCTGCGCTTCAATGATAACTCGACCAAAGGCTTCATGCGAAGTCGTAGCGAGCACCAAAACATGCAAATCCGCCAAGATGCCGGGGATATCCTTACGCACCCCTACGAATTCCGTCGCATTCCACAATCCCAGGCGCTTAGTAAGAATCTGCACCTGCTCTTTGTACAGCTCCTTTGAGGCAGGGGCGTCTCCAACCACCCAAATCTTTATATGAGGAATCACCTTGGCAACCTTTGCCATAGCTTTTATAAAATACAAGTGCCCTTTAATCGGCGTAATGCGCCCGATAATACCGATATTGAATTCTTTATTCCTTCGGTCGAGGGGTGCGATAAAAGGAAATTTAACAAGATCTACGCTGCGCGGTATTAACACAATGCGCTCGTGAGGCACCCCGAAATCCTCAATCATATGCCGGCCGATAACATTACTTAATACGATTACCCGGCGCGCCCATCCCATCACAAAACTGAACGGATGCTTACTGTAGTAACCATGGCACGTAGTAATAAACACGGCTTTTGTCCGACGGCAGGCAAGGTAAGCAATCCATGCCGGAACGCGCGAACGAGCATGCACAATATCAATCTGCTCTTTTTCAATAATATCGATCAGGGGGCGCATCATCTTAACAACAGTCAAGAGCGACTTTTTGTGCACCGGCAAGGCATAATGCTTTGCGCCGCCGGCTTCCAAATCTTGCACAAGCCTGCCGCCATTAGAAACCACCACTGCCTTATGGCCTGCGCGCACAAGATAATGCGCCAAATCAAGCGTGCCGGTTTCCACGCCTCCCACATTCAATTCCGGTAAGATCTGCAAAATATTCATAGTATCTTCTGTAGCGCTTGCTCAATAGCTGCGCGATTATGAATGGCTGGCCTTGGTATCGCAGCACCTGCCAAGCGGGCCACTGTTTCAGCCACACTAGCAACATCAACGTAATGAATTGCCTGACGCTGACTTAACTGTTTAAGAAATTCCCGGTGTCGTTTTTTTAAGCCGGACGCGGTGAACACGACAACATGTTTTCCGCTTGCCACTGCCTCGGAAACCATCGAAACACTTTCCGGCGAGACAACAACAATCTTGCTTAAGCCAAATAAGCCCTCAACTACCCCAGGGCTATTATTTTCACGCGCTATCACCAGCATCTTCACGCGCGGATCAAACGATAGTTCCTGCTTTATGCATGCCTCCACCTCTTTTGACGTGCGCCTTGAGGTTGTAATTAAGACATCCGCATTTAAAACACCAGCGACAGATTTGATCTGCCCGATTAACTGCTGCATCAGCGTCTGTCCGAGCGCAAACTCTTTGGTATCCCCGCCGATCAAAACACCCAAACAATCCCCCCGCTTGCTAAGATGAAGTTTGCGGGTTTCAGCGAGCTGTTGCGCTGCGCGCTCGACAGAGGCAGCACTGATACGATTCAGCGTGCCATCAATAACCACAATATTGTTTCTGCGCGCAGGACGATCGTGCCGCGGGATCGCCAAGAGGTCAAAACACCGCAAGCCTACCAACGAAGGCTTCATGATCACCAAAGACTTTGCCATGGTCTGGCGCGCGACAACATAATTAATCAAGGCAAGCGATGAGCCGGTTGAGATAACCACGTCCGGAGCGTGGTTACGTAGATCACGATATGCCTGATCTGTCAAAAACGATCGTAAACACCACACGCAACCCTGGCAACTATAGTGGCCTACGAACATCCCGCTTGCCATCATCATTGTTTTCGCAAGGTTGTTTTTAAAACTCACCGCCACTTCTTTAATGCTCACGGCAAATCCTTTTTGCCGGAAATGATCGGCAGCAATTTCAGCGAGCGCTTGAGACTGATGCACGTGCCCTGGCTTTTGGTCGCTGATAATAAGAATTCTTCGTTCTTGAGAATATTTCCATATCTTATAACTCCACATGTATTCTGCGGGAAACTTGGCGATATAACCTTCAAAATGATGCGCCAGCGCCTGGACATTATCCACAACGTCGCGCTCGGGATTGCCGCTTTGCTTTAAGGTGAATGCAGGCCCTAAAAAAAGCTCTGCGCGAGGGCCATGGATGCGGCGATAAAAACCGGGAATAATTGTCGCCTGGTATTGCAGGGCAAGACGCACTGCCCCAACAGGCATCGAAGCAGACTTGTTAAAAAATTGCACCTGAATCCCCGCCTTACCGCCCTGGTCAGCGCTCATCGCTATAACTTGGTTATTCTTAAGCGCCTCAATCAACTGCCGCGCCCCACCCTGCCGGCGAATAATTGTTTTCGCGGAATAACTGCGCTGCGCATTCAAGAACGTATCCAAAAAATGCATACCCTGCTCTCGCACAAACAACACAAAAGGAAACTGCAAATATTCCCACAAGGTATTAGTCACCTCCCAACTCCCCTCATGGACTCCCAGAAGAATCACACCCTTACCCCGCGCGAGTGCCTGCTGTATATATTCCTGGCCATGAATCGTGATAAAGGTTTCAATATAGCGTTTCCCTATACGAGGAATATACAGCAACTCAATAAAATTCTGCGCAAAGTTAGAAAAAAACACCCTGGCAATGCCACGCAATTGCTCAGGCGATTTCTCAGGGAAGGCGGTTTTAAGATTGGCTAACACCAAAACCCGGTGCTTCCGGTCAAGCCAATACCAAAGGTTAGCGATCCTGCGGGCCACAAAAAGACTTAACCCAATGGGAATATAATGCAGGCAAAAGCTCAATGCCTTAAGCAGAAAAAAGCCGATGTAATCGAGTATGTAGTTCCTCTTCATGTTCGATAATCGCAAGCTTTATGCGCAACGCCACAAGGCGCAACGCTTCGCTTTCAACGCCCAACCACTTAAGCCTGACAGCATCTTTTTCCGTCGTCACTAAGGTATCGATCCGATGTAGCCGAGCATAATGGGCAATCTTTTCCAAATCCTGTTTCACAAAAACGTGGTGGTCGGCAAAACGCAAAGAAAATCCTATCGTCATCTCGTTTTTCTTAACCAAGGCTTCAAACGATTGCGGATCGGCGATCCCTGAAACCAAACCCACGGTCTTACCGTGCAACTCTTGAAGGGCAAGCGTCTTATCTTTCAGCACGTCATAGAAATCTATAGGCCTATATACTGCCAAGGCAACCAAAGCTTGCGGGTTATACCGCTTAAGCACTTCTTTAATCGGTTCAAGCGTTTGTACCAGATCAGATCGCGTAATGACAAAGAAACTTGCGCGCGAAAGTGAAGAGAGCGGCTCGCGCAATATCCCTCGCGGCAACATATGCCCATTGCCAAAAGGATTCAAGGCATCGATAGTAACTATCTCAATATCTTTTGCTATTGCCCATTGCTGAAAACCATCATCGAGCACCACAACGCCGCTACGATAATCATGCATCGCCTTCTCTGCAGCGCAAATACGATCAGCATTGACGATCACGGGCACTTGAGGGAATTTTTGCTGCAACATAGACGGCTCATCGCCTATATTCGAGTATTGAGTATTGAGTGGCGAGTATTGAGTAGAGGCGCGTGATTTCTTGTAGCCACGGGTTAAGATCGCGACCGCATGCCCTTGTTGTACCAACCATCGCGTAACATACTCAACGAGCGGAGTCTTACCAGTGCCCCCCACAGTAATATTTCCTATACTTACGACTTTACAGCCAAGTTTTTTCTTGCGAAGCGATGCGCACATCATAAGCGCACGAATCAGCAAACCATAGATCAAGGAACTAACAAATAAAACGCCGCGGGCAAGCGAAGCGCAGAATCCTTGTTTATTCCCCATAGCTACGGCATACAAATACTTAATCACGACTTATTCTCCCATAAACTGCACAATGACCTGCCGATTCCTTGGTCGAGTATCGAATTCTGCCAAGACCACCTGCTGCCAGGTGCCTAACACAAGCTGGCCATTGGTAAAAGGTATGGAAAGAGACGGGCTAAAAAGGCTGGCTCGCAAATGACTAAAACCATTAGCATCACCCCATGTTTCATCATGGGCATAGCGAGCCTTGCGCGGAATAAGCTTTTCACAAAGATCCTGCACATCCTTGATTAAACCTGGTTCATATTCAAAGGTAGTGATGGCCGCGGTTGAACCTACAACAAAAATTGTAGCTATTCCGCTCTTAAGTTTAGAATTATCAAGGAGTTGAGAAATCTGGCTCGTAATATCCACCAGATCCCCTGTGCCCTTGGTTGAATGCTTGAGAATCTCAGTCGTAATATTCATTTGGAAAACTATATAGTAGCATAGAAAAAACCTGTAAACAACTATTTTTGCAGAGCCAAAAGTGTTTTTATTGCAGAGGGCTAGGCCATCTTACGGTAAGAGCAATCTTGAGGGATTATTGGATAAATTTTGATAGGAACTGAAGGTTTTTTTGACTTGCTCCCTGGTTCTGCTTAAGAAGAGACAATGCATTGGAAGCGTAGCGCTCTGCCTCGGAAGGATTTTCAAGCCACGCCACCATGACAGATAACAGGCCTTGCGTATCTTTCACCTGCATCAGAGAATGACTTTTTAAAAACAGATTGGTGATATCGCGAAAATTAAACATGTAAGGCCCGACCACGATAGGCTTACCCAGTGCCGCTGGCTCGATGATATTATGCCCACCCTTCTTAATCAAGCTACCTCCCACAAAAACGAGATCAGCAAGACGATAATAGCTGATTAGCTCTCCGACAGTATCAAGGATATACACGACGCGTGCCAAGGAAGCTTGACCAGAAGGCTCACGCGATGAATTGAGGGTGCTAATGCACAGAGGCATAAATCCTGCCTGCTCAACGGTTCGGCAGATTTCCCCTACTCGCTCTGGATGCCGCGGAGCAAGCAATAAGGTTAAAGCAATCTGCCGATCGAGTAACTGCTTATAGATATCTAACAGCATTGACTCTTCGCCTGGATGCGTGCTGCCGCAAACCCATAGTTTGTCTTTATGGGCTCGTTGTAACGTAAGCTGGCTGCTCGCTTCATGATCCTTGTTTGCTGTAAGGGCAATATCAAATTTCATATTGCCGGTGACGTGCATATTTGTTTCGTTAACCCCCAAATGCAGCAGCCGCTTAGCTGCTTGCTCTGATTGCACGCAAAATAACGAAACGCTATCAAGCACTGGTTTAATAAACCAGAGGATGCTGGCGTAACCGCGCAATGAGGCGTCTGAAATTCTTGCGTTCACAACGACACAAGGGACCCCCAGACGTTTAAGACTCGTGATTAGGTTAGGCCAAAGCTCTGTTTCTACAATCACGAAAAGCGAGGGATTAATTTTTTGCAATACGGATCTGACGATCCAACTTAAATCAATGGGAAGGTAGATGACAACATCGCCCTCGCGTTTTAAGCCCTGGGCAATTTTATTTCCAGTTGGCGTTACCGTTGAAATAACAAGCTGCTTATGAGGAAACGCGCGCCGTAAAGCAGCAATCAACGGCTTCGCTGCCATAATTTCACCGAGGCTCACCGCGTGAATCCAGATCGGCCGGTTGAACGCTACTCCCTTGGGCAGAAAACCGAACCGCTGCAAGAATCCCGCATGGAATTTACGTTTAAGCAAATAAAATGGCAGATACCCTATAAGAATGCCGACAGCTATGATATCGTATACTAAGGTCACCGTAACTCCCTCTATGTCATTGCGAGGAACGTCCTCTGGTGTCATTGCGAGGAGCGAAGCAACGAAGCAATCCCTTTAGATTGCTTCCCCGCCACAAAACTTGGCGGGTCGCAATGACACGTTAATAACATTACACATTACACAACTTTTACGCGCGAGGATGCGCCTTATCATACACGCTTTTTAAGCGCTCGGTGGTCAAGTGAGTATAAATTTGGGTGGTCGAGAGATTTGCGTGGCCCAATAATTCCTGAACGCTACGCAAGTCCGCCCCACGATTCAAAAGATGCGTCGCAAACGAATGACGCAGGGTGTGCGGTGAAACATGATGCTGTATGCCAGCCATGCGTAAATATTTATCGACAATCATGCGCACCCCCCGCGTGGTCAGCCGCCTGCCAAACCGATTGAGAAAGATTGCTTGAGTTTCTTTTTTCCTTATTTTCAAATATGCCCGGATGGCTAAGCATGCCTTATCGCCGATAGGAACCATGCGCTCTTTTTTCCCTTTTCCCATAACCTTCACCACGCTGCTTACAAAATCAATATCATCCATGGAAAGGCTTACGATTTCTGAAATACGCATGCCGGTTGAATAAAATGCCTCCAGGATCGCGCGATCCCGCAAACCATGCTCATCTTCTCCGATGGCCGACTCGATAAGCCGCGTTACTTCCTCTTCGGTCATAAATGCAGGCAGATGGCGGCTCAACTTTGGGCTTGAAAGTATCACTACGGGATTAGTTTTAAGCAAACCCTCGCGAACTAAAAATTTGAAAAAGGAGCGTAGCGTTGAAAGCCTACGGTTGATGCTGCGATTGCCTAATTGTTTCTCCTTAAGCACCGCAAGGTATTTACGCAACATTAAATAATCAACCTGCCCAAGGTCAAGTCCGGCTAAGAATGTAAAGAGGTCTTCGAGGTCAAGTTTATAATTCAGAATAGTGTGGGGGGAGTAATTTTTCTCAATTTCAAGATAGCGGATGAATTTCTCGATATAACGATCCATCGTTTTAGAATCAAAATGCAAAAATCAAATAGCCTTGCCGCTCTCTTCGCTCTTATCAGCGTCAGGGAGCGTCTTTGAGGTATACGTGCATGTCGGAAACCGCGAACATCCGTAAAAAAATCCCCGGCGTGAACGCCGCTCAATCAACTCGCCGTCACATCCCTGCTGTGGGCAGGCAACGCCTGAAGTAATTGATTTTGCGAATTTGCACTGGGGATAGGCTGAACAACTCAAAAATTTTCCTTTTCTCCCCCATTTCATAATCATGGGCTTGCCGCACTTTTCACACACCTCTTTGGTCGTAATCACTTCTTTCTTAATGTGCGTCTGGGCGAAATCAAGATTTTCTTTAAAAGGCGTGAAGAACTCGGTAAGCACTTTTTGCTTATCAAACGTGCCTTCTTCAACCTCGTCCAACTCCTCTTCCATGAGCGCGGTAAATTTGACATCCATGATCTTAGGAAAATATTCCACCAATAGGTCGCAGACCGTAAACCCAAGCTCGGTAGGCTGGAAATATCCGCGGATCCTGCGCACATAATCCCGCTGTAGAAGAGTCGTAATAATCGGCGCATAAGTTGAGGGTCTACCGATCCCTTCGTCTTCAAGTGCCTTCACCAGAGAGCTATCGGAAAACCGCGCTGGCGGCTTGGTAAAATGCTGCGACGGGATAACGGAAATCAATTCCAATACTTCATTTTTCTCAAGGGGTGGAATTTCATTCTTTTTCTTTTCATTATCGTTATCGGGCTCAACCTCATCCTCTTCATTTTTGTTGTATACCGCCATAAAACCATCGAACGTGATGGTTGACCCGCTGCCGTTAAACTGGTAGCGGCCGGCCGTGATCTCAACCGTCGTAACTAAATACTCCGCAGGCATCATCTGGCTTGCCACAAAACGATTATAAATTAATTCATACAACTTAAACTGCTCAGGGCTCAAATAGTTTCTAAGGGTCTCTGGTGAGCGCGCAACTGCGGAAGGCCTCACTGCCTCATGCGCCTCTTGAGCAAGTTTCTTGACTTTATAGACATTTGGTTCATCAGGTAAATATTGTTTGCCAAAACGCTTGCCAATAAAATCACGCACTTCATTGATTGCTTCGGGGGCAACGCGCGGAGAATCTGTACGCATATAGGTGATAAGCCCGACGGGCGCTGCTTCACCAATATCGATACCTTCATAAAGCTGTTGGGCCACAATCATAGTCTTGGTCGCATTAAAACGCAGGCGGTTAAATGCCTCCTGCTGCAACGTGCTGGTAATAAAAGGCGGCTGGGGATTGCGTCGTTTTACTGTTTTCTTGATATCAGAAACAACAAACTGCTGTTGCTTAATATCGCTGACTAGCCCCTCGGCTGTTTCCTGGTTTTTAATCTCAATTTTTTTATCGTCAATCTTTGCTAATTTAACGGTAAAGGAATTACTGCGGGCATCCTGCTGCTTGCACAATTCAGCTTCAACCTCCCAATATTCTTGCGGGATAAAAGCCTGGATTGCGCGCTCGCGATCAATGATTAACCGCAAGGCTACCGACTGGACTCGGCCCGCGCTTAAACCACGGGCAATCTTTTTCCACAATAAAGGGCTTAAGAAATAACCGACGATGCGGTCCAGAATCCGGCGTCCCGCTTGCGCCTCAATCATATGCTCATCAAAATCGCGCGGGTGCTTAAAGGCCTCGCGCACAGCCGGGGCAGTTATCTCATGGAAGAGCACGCGCCGGACTTTTTTCTTTTTAAACAACTGCTCGCGCAGCTGCCATCCGATTGCCTCTCCTTCGCGATCAGGGTCGGTGGCGATATAGATAGTATCCTTATCCTTACCTTCCTTCTTAAGTGCCGTGATAACCTTTTGTCTGCCGGGAATCACCACATATTCAGGAGCAAAGCCATTGGCTATATCCACGCCCAACTCCTTAGCAGGCAGGTCAATCAAATGCCCCATAGAAGAAACAACAGCATAGTCGCTTCCTAAGATCTTGGTGATAGTCTTGGCCTTGGTGGGCGACTCTACAATAACAAGACTTTTATTTTTTGTAGAAGGTTTTTTCTTTTTTTCCATAGTATCTCAATCTTACGGCACGCCATGCGCCACTGCTGAAAAGCGCTTGCCAGGAAGCTGCTTGATCACATTATGC
>JAGOIJ010000168.1 GCA_017995695.1 Candidatus Omnitrophota bacterium
AGTACTCGTTATCACCAATAATGATATGATCCAAAACTTTAATGCCCATCAATTTCCCGGCATTTATTAAATCTTCGGTAAATCTGCGGTCTTCTTTGCTTGGCATTATATTCGCACTTGGATGATTATGGGCACAAATCAGTGAAGCCGCGAATTTCTGCAGGGCAAAATGAATAATTTCCCTTATGATCGGCATTGCTTCATTGACTGTACCGCGAGCCGCATCCACAATATCAATGATTCTATTATTAGCATCAAGGCAAACGACCTTAAAAACCTCAGTCTTAAGGTCTCGAAGCTGAGGCATGATAATATCTACAACGTCTTTCGCGGAAGCGATCTTTTTCTTCCCAATCGAAATATCATCTTCCCGATAACGCCGTCCAATCTCAAGCGCGGCCTGAATATGGGCAATCTTAGCCCCGCCTAAACCTTTGAATTCTTTCCAATCACGCGCATCAATATGCGCCATATTTCGGAAAGTACCAAATTTCTTTAACACTTTACGAGCAAGATCAATAGCGCTAATGCCTTTAGTGCCTGTACGAAGAAGGATCGCCAAAAGCTCAGAATTACTCAAAGCCCCAGCGCCCTTTTTTAAAAGTTTTTCCCTGGGCCGGTCATCCATCGGCCAGCTTCTTATTCCTGATATCTTTTTATCTGCCATCATCTACTTATTCCATGGGCTCTTGGGGGCAGAGTCTTATTTATATGAAGTTTAAATAATTATAATATAAAAGGTTTAGCATTACTATCTAATTTTAGATACCGATTTGACTCATAATACATGTTACCCAACTTGCTGGTTCCTTAACCGATCTCCTCTAACGATTCCGCAAACGGTTCTCAAAGACCTTTATCGCGGCAAGCATATTGTCGGGATTTTGATGGAAACCCCCATGCCCCGCACTCTCATCCTCGATTGCCAAATCCATTATGCCACCGAATCTTTGTATCCATTTAGCTACTTGACGCATACCTGAAATTCCGTCCCTATCGGGATTAGGATCTTTTCCGCCGGCAAAAGTTATCCAATGAGTATCTTTAAACGGCATCTGACCGAAACGGCCTTCTTCTATCTCTCGATTCGGCCGATAATCAGAATTTGACTTTCCAGCATTAGCCACAATCAAAGCAAAATAATCTTTGCCTGTTGAACAGTCCATAGCAGTGACTGCATAAGAGTTAGCCGCCCCCCTGCTAAAACCATGAAAAAGCACCCTTTGCGGCCCTATCGTTTCCCGTGTCAAAACCCGATCGATAATACGATAGATTTCTTGCGGCTTTAAATAATCCTGGATGCTTTCGCCTTGGCCTAACCACCACTGAATCGCTAAAATTCCGTAGCCTTGATTTTGGGCTACCTTATGCCAAAGATAAAACTCGTCCGAAGCCCAACTCGAATGCCCATGAAGAGTAACTATCATTGGCGGAGGATTTGCATTATTTCTGTTTGCGGGAAACCAAAGCAGATAAAAACTCCTGCCATCCGCAGTCAATTCTGCGCGCGCGCCATTCTGCAAAGCATAATTAAGACGCATACCAGACTCTCTTTTTGCCTGCTCGATTAAAGGATGGCTGGGCAAATCAAAAGCTGCAATACTGCCTAACAGCGCACATAAAACCAATAAAACAGTACTCACGCCGACTCTTATCATTCCATGTCCCGTTATATCAAAACATTTCTCAAGCAACACATTAATCATCCCGGAAAATCAGCTCTTAAATCCTTCCTGACCCAAATAGCTTTCCCATCGATTAGATTCATTCACTTTACTTTCCTATAACCTTCTGCTTAAAAGCGCTGAAACCGCTTCGCGAAAAAGCCATGCTTATAATCTCTTTAAAGAGATCTATTTTATCCTTCAAATCAACCAGACCGCGATTTCTGAGCGCTTTTATTTCACCTCCATCAAGCCATAAACCATGCCCTTTGGGACAAATATCGATTTTTATTGTCTGGCTCCCATTATACTACAAACCAAAAAATTAGTATTACTCCACCTGAACTGACCTCACCCCGAAAACTGTACCACTTCCGGGTTGAGAAATTTGCCTTCCAGCGCCAGGTTTTTGAACCGCTCGGAGAACTCCTCCGGCGGGATATTGCCGATCGATGTGTGCGGCCGGGTAGTGTTATAGTCCTTTAGCCATGACTCAAGTTTTCCCTGGGCATCTTCCAATGAGTAGAAGATATTCATGTTCAAACACTCATCCCGCAGTCGCCCGTTAAAACTTTCGACAAAGGCATTTTCAACAGGTTTGCCGGGTCTAATAAAATCCAGGGCAACTCCTTGGCAATACGCCCACGCATCCATCTTCTTCGACGCAAACTCCGAACCATTATCAATAGTAATCGATTTTGGAAGACCGCGAGTATGTTTTAAATCTTCCAAAGCGAATACCACGTTTTCTCCGGTTAACGCCACACCAGCCTTTAACACCAAGCATTCTCTGGTAAACATATCGATCACAGCCAATACACGAAACTGCCGACCATCATCAGTCCTATCAGTGATAAAATCCATACTCCACCGATCGTTAGGTCGCTGCGCTTCTTCTTGCGGAACACGTACATGGCTTAATCGTTTCTTTTTATTCTTCATCCGCAGTTGTAATCCGAGGAGCTTATATAGGCGATGAATCCGTTTTTTGTTTACCAACCAGCCTTCCCTACGCAAAAGCATCCAAAGCCTTGGGTAACCAAATCGTGGCCGAGTTGCTGCCAGTTCTTTAAGACGCATTACCAACGGTGTGATATCCTTTGCGCGGCACTTGTAGCGATAGCTTGATCGCCACAAGTTCACTAACCCGCACGCTCGCCGTTGGGTTACATGATACTGCTGAATAAGTTGTTCGGCAAGGCTGCGCTTCCGCGCGGGCTTCAGAATTTTTTTGAGAGTACATCCTGTAGCATGTGCTTATCAAGGCTTAGATCGGCAACCAGGCGCTTGAGTTGCCGGTTTTCTTCTTCCAAGGCCTTGAGTTTACGCAGTTCGGTCACACCCATGCCTGCATATTTCTTTTTCCAATTGTAGAACGCTGCTTCGCTAACGCCTAAATTGCGACAAATCTCCGCAGTTGTCACTCCCGATTCCGATTGTTTCAAAGCGTACGCAATCTGCTCATCACTGAACCGTTTTTTCATGAAAATCACCTCCTGCTTGGGCTCTAGTATAGCCTAAAATCCTCAAGCTGGAAATGGTACATTTTTCCGGGATAAGGTCAGGTAAAACCAACTGCAATGAGGCACAAAATGAAGGGGAAACGGTTTTCAGCCGAACAAATCATCAATGTACTCAAAGAAGCCGATGCCGGGATGCCGGCAGCTGAATTATGCCGTAAATATGGCATCAGCGAGGCCACTTATTACAATTGGAAAGCCAAGTATGGTGGCATGACGGTCAACGAGGCTCGTCGCCTCAAAGATCTAGAGCAGGAAAACAGCCGATTGAAGAAGCTGGTAGCAGATCAGGCCCTTGAAATCCAGATGATCAAGGAAGTCTGCTCAAAAAACTTCTCAAGCCCGAAGTAAGACGTCGCGCCGTAGAACATTTGATTGCGGTCTTCGGGC
>JAGOIJ010000169.1 GCA_017995695.1 Candidatus Omnitrophota bacterium
TACCAAGGCGCTTCAAGAGGGTATACAATTATATGGTTAGGGTACGTTTTGCTCCTTCACCGACCGGAAATTTGCATATTGGTGGCGCGCGCACGGCGTTATTCAATTGGTTGTACGCTCGCGCGCAGCACGGGAAATTTGTTTTGCGCATTGAGGATACCGATGCGCAGCGTTCAAAGCAGGAATACGTCGATGAGATCACCGAAAGTCTTACCTGGCTTGGATTTTCCTGGGATGAGATTGAATTCCAAAGCAAGCGCTTTGCGTTGTATCGGGAGCATGCGCAGCGTTTGCTTAAAAAAGGCAGGGCCTATACAGAGCAAAGCGAAAAAGGCGAAGCAATTATTTTTAAAGTTGAGCCGCAAGCAATCATGGTTGAAGATATGATCCGCGGTCAGATCAATTTCGATGCCGCAACGATTAAAGATCAGGTATTGATTAAATCCGACGGAACGCCTACGTATAATTTCGCCTGCGTCGTCGATGATGCAACGATGCAGATTACTCATGTCATCCGTGGGGATGATCATATCTCCAATACTCCTAAGCAGGTGCTTTTGTACCAAGCCTTGGAATTTCCGCTTCCTGCGTTTGCTCATCTTCCGTTGATCCTCGGGATGGAAGGAGGCAGGCTCTCAAAGCGCACCAATGCAACAGCCATCTCCGATT
This sequence comes from Candidatus Omnitrophota bacterium, assembly GCA_017995695.1. Taxonomy (GTDB): domain Bacteria; phylum Omnitrophota; class Gorgyraeia; order Gygaellales; family Profunditerraquicolaceae; genus JAGOIJ01. Next base: position 670 of record JAGOIJ010000169.1, read on the forward strand.
ATCGCAAATCCGGATTTTTAGCCTCCGCTTTGGTTAATTATCTTTTGTTGTTAAGCTGGGCGCCGGGCGATGACCGCGAGATTATTAGCTTGTCAGAAGCTGTCCAGATGTTTGATATCAAGCAGGTGAATAAAACCGCAGCCACCTTTGATCTTAAGAAGCTTGAATGGATGAACAACGAATATATCCGTTCAACCGATGCGCAAGCGCTGGCAGCAATGCTGGTGCCGCTACTGAAGGAAAAGCATTATATTAATGACGCCACTTACGATAAAGAATATCTGGTATCGCTGGTTAAGCTTTTTCAGGAGCGCATGCATGTGATTAATGATTTTGTCGAGCGCGCTGATTTCTTTTTTCTTAATGAGCCACTTATGGATCCTCAGGCGCAAAGCAAATATCTAAGCCGGGATCTTTCAAAGGAATTCTCGCTTTTTATTAGCCGTCTTGAAAATCTTGAGCATTTTGAGGTTGAAAACATCGAGCAGGAATTCCGTCAGCTCGTGCAGGAACTTAATCTTGAAGCGAAGGTTTTGATTCACCCCATCCGGGTGGCGCTTACCGGTAAAACTGCTGGACCAGGCCTTTTTGAAGTGATATATTATTTAGGAAAAGAACGGGCTATTAAGCGATTACAAACATGGGTGCGCTCTTCAGGATAGATGTATCGTAAGGGTTTCTGACGCGGCGCATACGAAGGAGCAGGCATGAAGCAGAAGATGCGAGTTGTATTTTTGTTTGTTGCCATTTCTTTTCTCTGTTTGATGGGTTGTCAAACCACAAAGGGTGTTGCCCAGGGGGTAGGGACTGGCGTTGTCGGCGTTGCAACAGGCGTTCCAAAAGACGCGATGACCTTCTGGCAAGGACTTATGGCTGCCGACGCCTGGCTACGGGAACATCTTTGGTAAAGCGTGGTTATCGTTAACAAGGTTTTCCTATGAAGAAAACCTGGGTGTTTCTTGGAATCCTGCTGGTATTTCTTTCCCTGTACGGGTTTCTGCGTTTTACTCCTTGTTGCTATCAATCCCTTCTTAAATTATTAACACGCGATTCTATCTACCTTTCCAGCGATACTGTTATACAAGGCTGGATCTGGGATGAGCATGATGGGGCTATCATGGGCGAACATGCTAATGGCGAGCTGTTTCTTGTCCCCGAAAGCAGTGTCATAAAAATCAAGCGAGATGCAGGGTTAACTTTATTACGCAATCTTATGTAACCATGGGCGACCTCATCGCAACTCAACAGCAAAAAGGTAGAAGAGAGCAACGGGCGTGCCTGCGCGTGCCTCTTGAAGGAGCTGCGTTGATTTTGGTCGATGGCAATCCAGTTAAGAATGTTGCCTTGCAGGATATTAGTACGCTGGGGTTATCGTTTGTGTGTGAAAGCGGCGACGGTATCCCGCAGGTTTTTGATATACAGTTTCTTTACCATGGGAAAGAAATAACAACCAAGGTTGAGATTAGAAACCGCATCGCGCTTGATCAAAAGGTACGATTCGGATGTAAGTTCCTGGCACTTTCAGCGGAGCTTAAGCGCTTGATTACTCGTAACATCTGCGAGTTGGTTTCGTTGTCTGGACCGTTTCTATTGGTGACGATTGCTTCGCTTGTGGCGTTCTGCGATGCTTTTATGCGGCTCGTTGCTGTTGGCGCTTACGTTGATGCGTTGAACATCGAATCCAATGTTGCTCTTTCGTTTAAGGGTTTTATCTATATATGCGCAGTGGGGATATATGCTATTTTTTCCTCGTTTGCGTTTGTTTTAAGCAGAAAAGTATTATCCGAATTTGACAAGACGCTTTTTCTTGCAAGCACGTATTGTTTGATTCCGTTGATGATATTTATCGCTGCGCGCGATATGGTATATCTTGGGCAGCTGTTATCTGATTTTTCATCTCTTGGCCTCGTAGCATTCCTCACCTATGCGGCGTTCGCGGGGTTTGTGGGATTTGCCTTTGTGAGTTCCCTGGCCTCGCTAAGAAAACTAGGGGGTGTGCTTGATATTTTAGCGCCTTACCGAGAGCGCCTTGCGCGCGTCATTATTATCGTATTCTTTACCTCATCGTGTTTCATGTTTAATCGCGCCCTTGCTGCCGATGCAAACCTGGTTGTTGAAGGAATTGTGTATGATGAAAAAAATCCCTTAGTCATGATTCAGGGGTCTTTGTATCGCTTGCATGATTCTTTGTGCGCCGGCACGATTACCGCAATTCGCCCGGATTCTTTTACGGTGCGTTTTGTTACGGCAGAAAAAACATTTCGTATTGGGGATTCTCCTTGCAAGGCTTATCGTGAGTCTATGAGCCTGGAACAGGCGCAGGAAGCAGCAGGTTATCTTGCGCGCGTTGCTCCCTTGCTTAAAACGCCGGTATTGTTATATCAGCGTTCAGCTGGAGTGTTAAGCTCATCCGGTTGCAATAATAAACAGGATGATGATGCGCTTACGAGCTCTCTTGAAGAGTGTAAGCAGGGGATTGAAGGAATATCGTGCCCGCAGGCGTGTCAGCGATATCGGGATATGGCCATGAAAATGAACCGTTTGATTGAGCAGGGGCTAGTATTTTTGCGGGCGCAGGATAGCAAACGTAGCGCATTGTTTCTTGCTCGGGTTACGCGCCTTAACCAAGAGCTGCTTGCGGAATCAAAGAAGATTCAGCCATAAAACCCCTTGATTTCAGTGTTCTCCCAGGATATACTTTATACACTTATTTTTGCCCTGTCGTCCAATGGTAGGACACCAGACTCTGGATCTGGGTATTGTGGTTCGAATCCACACGGGGCAGCCAACCTTGACGCTCAGGCGAACATCGAGCGTTCGATGCAGTAACAAGCGCCTTGCAGGTTTCTCCTGCAGGGCGTTTGTCGTTTTGGGGCGGTTTATGGGCCTCCGGAGCCGGTAGTC
>JAGOIJ010000170.1 GCA_017995695.1 Candidatus Omnitrophota bacterium
GCGCTATGTGGTCCGCTTGCCACAATAATCTCAAAAGAACTCATGCGCGCTCCATTGCAACGGATGAATCGCTCGATTTCCGCAGCGATTTCAAGCTCGGTTTTCCCTGGGCGGATTTTGTTTTTAATGAAAGCAAGTGTTTTTAGGCTGATATGGCAGGATTTGCGGATGGCTTTGATCTCTTCAGGGTTCTTTATCTGGCGGTATTTTTCAATAAGGCCAATGACCGGGCGAAGGCTTATTTTTTGCGCCTTTGTATTCTTTCGTAAATTGATAAAACGCGCGTAACTTAAGAAAGCAGCTTCAAATCCTACTGTTTTGAGTTTATGATTGCGCAACGTAAGCGCTATGGTTTCGCTTAAGGAACCATTAATAGTGACAACTGAGGCTAGGTTTTTAAGGTAATGGCGCGCTTCTTGGGTATAACGCGAGTCAGTTATAAACACATTTCCTGATGGGCTTACCAGAAGAATTGACTCACGGCTTAGATAGTTGGTTAGATATGCAATATTGGCATCAGAAAAGATGAGCAGTCCATCAAGGTTTTGTTTTTCAAGTTCATTTAATATATCTGATATGCGCCGTGGCATGGTTTATATAATATCCATGAGTCCTTCTAAGCCAAGTAGGTAGCTTTGCAAACCAAAGCCCATAATGGTGCCTTTGGCTACGGGGCTTATCAGGGATTTATGCCTGAATTCTTCTCGGGCATAAATATTGGAAAGGTGGACTTCTATGGTAGGCAGCCCAGCGGCAGCAATTGCATCTCTGATCGCGACGCTCGTATGGGTGTACGCAGCAGGGTTGATCAGTAAACCATCAAAGCGAGCTTTTCCCTGCTGAATAGCATCAACGATGTCGCCTTCATGGTTTGATTGTTTGATGACAAGCGCGATCTTGCGCTTCTTGGCTAATTTCTTCAGCGCTTCATTGATCTGCGTGAGGGTGGTTGTCCCGTAAACGGCAGGTTCGCGTTTGCCCAATAGGTTAAGATTCGGCCCGTGGATAACTAATATTTTCTTCATAGGTAATTCTTTATCCTTCTGCTTCGTCAATAAGCATGACCGGGATTCCGTCTTTTATGGGGTATTTTTTCCCGCATTTTTTGCAGCAAATTTTATTATCTTTTAGTTCGACGTCTGCCTTGCAGGCCGGGCAAGCTAAGATTTCTAATAATTCTTTGTCAATCATGGTTTTGCTCCTTTCGATAGCTCGACGTACTGCGTGCGTAATTCGTATAATATATTTTCAAGCATGGTGTTTTCTTCGGTAGTGAGGTTGCCTTTTGTTTTTTCTTGCAACATGCCCAGCGTATCAATAATAAACTTTGCTTGCGGAAGGTTCTTTTCGGTTTGGTTATTCGCAGGGTTTGGTGTCATTCCCAGGGATATTGATGCCTGGATGGCAAGGGTAGTGACAAAAAAGTTAAAATCAGCTTCAGGAGGCGCGAAGGACTCTTTTGTCTGGTCGGCATCCTTTTGTTTGCTTTGGTCTTTCCAGCTTTCATCCACTTTTTTATGTATCTCTTCCATTTCAGGAGCTCCTTGTTAAGAAATAGTAATACCAGCGTAACCGACAACGCTTTCGGTATCCTTGGTTATATCCCCGCTGGTTTGGTAACGGATAAGTTGAGCGGTACGCGCTCCGAGCGCCTTAGCAGCTGCGAGCATGGTTACTGCCGCTGTCCAACCGCACATCGAAATGTTTGATTTGCGAACAGTGGCGGCGAGCTTATCTTCATCAAGCGCGACAATGGCCTCTATGGCAAGAGTATCTTTAGCGCGCGCGCTTTCCTGTGATTCATAGTGTGTCATATCCGAACTTGCCACGACAAGTATGGAATTCTGGCGATTCATCTTTCTGATCGCGTCTGCGATTTCGATGCCGATTGATTTAAGGTTTGAGGTATCTTCTGCCATAAGCGTGATAGGAATCACTTTAATATCGGGTTTAAAATACTGCAGCAGCGGCAGCTCTACTTCTAATGAATGTTCTCTGGCATGCGCAGTAGCGTCATCTTCTAGGTATTTTGAAGTTGTAAGGAGTGTTTTGGCAACGGGGGTGTCTATCGTGATATCCCCTAACGGTGTTTGCCAGGTGCCATTACTCATGATGCTATATGCCTTGCCATAGCCGGTATGGTTTGGCCCGATCAAAATAGCCGTATCAGTCATGGTAATCGAAGCAAGAGTTTCTGCCGCTACTTGACCTGAATACATATAGCCTGCGTGAGGCACCATGCAGGCTATCGCGTGGCGGGCCTTTTGGTTGCCACTTAAGAATGTTGCGATTTGTTTGCGGATTTCATTACCTGTTGACGGATAAAATGTCCCCGCTACAACAGCTTTTCTAGTGATCTGTTCCATACCCAAATTTGTTAAGAAATGCAACGCTTGCTTGCACGTCGAGCGATTTTGCGGGATGATGAGCTTCAATAACAGCTAACGTGTTGTTTTTAATGTGCGGCGTAAGCGTGCTAAAATCAAACTCTCCTTGGCCTGGCGGGCAGTGGTCTTTAAAATCTGCAATATCATGGAGGTGTATTCCGCCGACCATAGGCGAAAACTGTTTTAAATGCGCTTCGGGTTCAACAAGGCCCAGCTTTTCCATAATATAAGCGTGACCCACATCATGCCAATAGTAAAGTTGGCTATCCTTGAACCGTTCGAAGATTTGAATTGTTTCTTGCCAGGAAGGTATCTCGCGAGCATAAAACCGGTTTTCTATGCCCAATCGTATTTTTCTTATGCGAGCATGCTGATTAAGCTCATCAAGGCTTTGTAGGGCGTTTTCAAAAAAAAGCCGCGCTTTGGCTTCTCTATCCTGTTGCATGCTTGTTTTAAGCGTAATGAATTCTTGAGAATCCCGGCCCTTTTCCTGGTAAAGACTAATTAGCCGGCGTGTATAGTCAGGCATTTCTACCCTGCCACAGTGCAGCACCACTGCTTGCGCATGCAGCTTATGCGCTGTATCGATCGTGCGCTTTGTGTATTCGACTGCCTTGCGGCGTTCATCCTGGTTAATCGCAGCTAAAGAAAAGCAATCAGGCAGGGCTTCTGAACGCGAAAATTCATCTGGAATAGGGCAATAATTATGAGTACTGGAAACCTTGATTTCTCCCTGCTCTACTAGTAAAGCAATATCATTCACCATGCTTTGGGTAATATTAAAGCTTAACTCCACAGAAGAAAAGCCAAGGTTTTTTATTTCAAAGATCAGATCTTTTCCGCTTGTATGGCGGAAGGCATTCCAGGATGTTGAGAGCGAGAATTCCATGAACTTATCTTCTTGTTTTGGCTCTCTTTCTCTTGCGTTCGCTGGGTTTTTCGTAGTGTTTACGATCGCGGACTTCTTTCAGGATTCCCTCCTGTTCGATCTGTTTCTTGAAGCGGCGCAGCGCTGCTTCAAAAGATTCGTCTTTTCTTACTTCAACCTGTGGCACGGTAATCATCTCCTTTCGTGCATGTAAACGAGTTAGCAGCCGGGTCTAAGGGCATACCTTACCTAGCTGTTTGATCTTGAG